>RDXV01000001.1 GCA_004292695.1 Nostocales cyanobacterium
GGAGAGAACCACCTCTTGCTTAGACACCGCAAGGGATCTAATCTAAGTGGACTCGTTGAACCAAGAATCCCCGCACCTTTAGGTCGGGGAGTGTCAACTGTTTCACACCCCAGAAAAAACTGCATGGAATTAAAAAATCAGTGGTTCACTAGCAATAGAGGTTCTCTGGCCAGACTGCTTAAATGGGTTAATCTTCGACCAGAGGAAGTAGAACGTACTTGGATGATGTTTGCCTTCTACACTATCGTATCTGTAGGATTGCGATGGGCAGAAGATAGCACTGTAGCACTGTTTTTAGATGAATACGGTGCGGGAAAGTTACCTTGGATTTATATTTCTAGTGCTGCCACAGGTGCGGGATTAGTAATTTTATATTCTTGGTTACAAAAGATGTTTCCGTTAAGGTCTGTCATTGTGGCGATCGCACCGGGGATGGTCGTACCTTTATTTATCTTGGTTCTGTTACGGTTGGGAATTCATATTTCCTACTCAGCAGTCGCCATTATATTTATGCTGAGATTATGGGTAGATGCCTGTTATGTGGTCAATGACCTGAACACATCTATTGTTGCTAATCAATTATTCAATATTCGGGAAATTAAACGTACTTACCCGTTAGTAAGTAGTGGCATTTTGGTAGCTGATGTCATTAGCGGTTTTAGCTTGCCTTTGTTACTCAAGTTTATCAACTTGAATACTGTCATTCTCATTTCTTGTTTCGTTATTCTCTTAGGCTCAATAATTTTATTTTATTTAACCTATAAGTATCCATCAGCTTTTCCCCATACTCCACAACGAGAACTGACTGAAGAACAAGCTACCAGGCATCGGCGTGTAGAAACTCCACTAAAACGCTATGTTTGGCAGTTATTCGCCTTTTTTGCTCTCTTACAAGCTATTGGCTTATTGATAGATTTTCAGTATCTACGGGAGCTTAATTCCAGTTTGGGTGAACAAGAATTAGCTGGTTTTTTGGGGGTTTTTGGCGGCATAGTGGGAATGTGTGAGTTAATTACTCAATGGTTCATTTCTAGCCGTCTGATCGAAAAAGTAGGGGTGTTTTTTGCAGCAGCAATTCTGCCTCTGACTGTAGGCTTTTTATTACCAGGGGCAATTTCATTTTTGAACCTCTTCCCAGCCATCGAAGAACCCGGATTTTTTTGGGGTTTAATCAGTCTCAAATTCTGTGATGAACTCCTCCGCTATACTTTCGTCATTAGCAGTGGTCCTGCCCTTTATCAGCCTATTCCTGAGCGTATCCGTAGCCGGATGCAAGCTCTATCTAGCGGTACAGCAGAAGCTATATCCTCCGGGTTAACAGGATTAATTATTATTGGCACTCTGGAATTTTCTACTCAAGTTGTCCCAGAAGAACTACAAAAATGGGTGTTAATTGGAGAAACGGTGATAGTGGCTGCTACTTGTCTCAAAGTAGTCTGGGAATTGCGATCTCGCTATGTAGATGTTTTGGTTTTAAGTGCAGAAAGAGGTGGACTTAGTACAACCACAGTAGGTTTAAAAGCCTTTAAACAAGGTATAGTTAAAGCCCTGGTAGAAACTGGTACAAACACAGATAAACACTCTTGTTTAGAGTTATTAGCCCAAATTGATTTACCCGGATCAGGGCAAGTTTTAGCACCCCTGCTGACAAAGTTACCTTCAGATTTACAAAAATCTAGCCTAGAAATAATGCTCACCGCAGGAGCAAACCCCCTCTATGTACCAGAAATTCGCCCCCTCTTAGAGCAACCCCCAGCTACCCTAGATCCAGAAGTTTTTGCCTTAGCTATGCGTTATGTGTGGTTGGCAGAAGAAAATCTCAATTTAACGCTTTTAGAAGAATATCTAGAACAATCTCACCATTCCTTAATACGCGCCACTGCCGCTGCATTATTACTACGTCAAGGATCAGCAACACAACAAGCCGTAGCTACTAAATCCATGCGGCGAATGCTCACCAATAAACAAGAACAAGAACGAATAAACGGGATAAAAGCACTCAAAGAAGTAGTTTATTTACAAGCTCTACGGGTACATCTTCCCAATTTATTACAGGATGAATCTCTGCGAGTACGCTGTGCAGTCTTAGAAATGATTACCTCTACTCGCTTGGAAGAATACTACCCTTCCCTGTTAGCCGCACTTTACTATAAATCTACTCGGACTATAGCTATGCAATGCTTAGTCAGTATGCAAAATGAAGCCATTTCCATGCTTTTGAAATTGGCTACTAATTCTTATAAACCAGAAATAGTAAAAATGTATGCTTGGCGAACAATTGCCCAAATTGGTACAGCAGAAGCAATAGAAACCTTGTGGTTACAACTAGAAACATCTAAGGGCATTACTAGAGATTATATTCTCCGTAGCTTATTAAAAATTAACCAACAACTAGAAAATACCAATATCATTAATCGCTTTTCTGAAAGTAGGGTAGAAAGTTTAATTGAAGAAGAACTAAAATTTCTGGGTGAAATTTATGCAGCTTACATAGATTTCCAAAATGTAGAATCTTTAGATAATTACCAAGGAAATGAGAGATTAATAATCATTTCTCAGTTGTTACAACGTTCACTCCTGGAATTAGAATTAGATGTTAGAGACAGGTTGTTACTGTTATTAAAACTGCTTTATCCAGCGGAGAGAATGCAAGCCGCAGCTTTTAACCTACAATCTCAGTCTTTGGTGAATTTAGCAAGGGGTTTAGAAATTTTAGACCACACGATAAATTTACCCTGTAAAACTTTGTTGTTAAACGTTTTAGATCGGAGACCAGAACAGGAGAAACTTAAATATTTAATTGATAGTCAATTTTATCAACATGAAAATCTATCCATTCAAGAGAGAATCAGAAAACTGATTTCTCAAGGATCTTTACTTTCTGATTGGTGTTTAGCTTGTTGTTTCCATTTTGCCCAAGCTGCTTATATTCGACTCACAACTACAGAAATTCTAGCAAATCTGCGCCATCCTACAGGTTTTGTGAGAGAAGCAACTATTTCTTATTTAGGCGTAGTTTCTCAACGAGTTCTACAAGAAATTCTCCCCCATTTACAAACAGATCCACACCCACTTGTAGCGGCTCAGGTTAAGGCTTTAATGGAAAAATATCATCAATCTCAGAAATCTCAAAATAATTAATAATGCCTAATTCTATAGCGTTTCCCAGTCTAGTGAAGTACACTCCAATTTATTCTCTGTTCCCTGATCCTTCTTCCTAAAACGAAAAAACAAAGTTAAATTTGTTGGGTGATGGTGGTTTAAAAGACAAATATTTAGAATTAATGGCGCGAAATGTAGCTTTAGAAAGGGTGATAGAATTTCTGAAAACAAATCAGCAACCAGCAATTGATCCAGAATTTTATCGTTATCAAGAAACTTTGATTAAGGGTGAAATTAATAATGTGCAATCAAAGATTAATCAATTAAAGGAAGAACATCCCCACCTTGATGAGTTTTATAATGAACAATTCCGCGATCAATTACTAGCAATTGAGGCTGATACCTATGCTGAGTTTGTCCGTTCTGGACGTTTAAATAAAGAACTTGCACCGATGTTACAAGATGTTTTGCAAGGTGAAAACTAAGCTATGACTGAGTATTGTCTAGGGTAGGAAATCACTACCTATCCTTTTATCAACTAAAAAACTTATTACTGCTAAATTTGTTTTTTTTGGGGCAATATTCAGAACAATTAATTGCCTCTTCCGTGAGAACTATATCAGGTTTGACTGCACATTTTAAATAATGGTTATTAGCAAAAAATTGGCAGTTCTTACAAGGAACTTGATTTAATGAATGAATGCTAAAATACATTTTATGGTCTAAATTTGAGCGAATTTTTTGGAAAATTAATAAAATTATTGCCCAAATAAATACAAAGCTCAATGGTGTTAAAGCTATGGCTAAATCGGAAATATCTACTTTTTCATGGGTAATATATTCATGTTGATTTTCAGAGGGTGTTAAATAATTTAATGTTGGGTTACTGTCAAGGTTTTTTGGTGATATTTCTTTAATATACATATTTTTTACCTGCTTGATATCTTATATGATTTTTGACAAGGTAATGGGATTACGGAAAATTACTATTAAATAAATTACAAATATTTACAGCCAAACTATTCTGTAATATTTGATGAAATTATTCATAAATTACCGTAAGTCTTTATTTTGATGCCCAAAACTTCAGAAGTAAGAGACTTTTAAGTTTTTTCTCTGCTCTCTTTAAATAAAATCATTTGTTAATTATTCTCTACTATCTTAATTTAATTATAGGTTTAACAAAACAAAATTTTAGGTTTATCTGTCCATAGTTTTACTTATGATTATTTGTGTCTATATCTCAGGTATTAAACAATAAATTTTTTACTTAATTAACTATAGAATTACATCTCAAGATAGATACAGCATATTTCGGCTGGGTGAGGTACACCCTACACCCAATCTCAACTTTAGCTTCTTTATTTATTTTTCTTTTGTCTCTAACCTTGTTTTCACATCTGCGGCAAAGTCTTCATATTTTCTCAGGGAAGTTACTTCCACTTGCACATTTTGACCCATTTTTTTCATAATTGGTAAATCTAAAAGAATCTGATCAAGAATATCAGGAGTAGGAACATCTACAATGGCTATAACTCGTCTTGTTCCCACACATTTCCACAAATCTACTACAATTCCTCCTTGTTTTGCTCCTAGTGCAGCATCAGCTTCTTCACTCCAAATTTTGAAAAGTTCCTGTTGAGTCATATCATCGGGATATTCAACGCGAAAGTCTAAATGATATAGCATGATTAATGTTTCCTTGTATGTAAAAATGTTTTTTATAGTATAAAAAGAAAAACCGCCTACTTGTGTTAAAGTTAATCACAAAATTAGCGGTTTTTGCAAATGATTAGAAATCGGTATTAATGATTAGTTATTGGCAGCAGCTAATTCTGCTAACCTTTCCTGTTGATCTTGAGAGATACAAGACTGAATTAAGGTTTCTAAGTCACCTTCTAAGACATTATTCAGGGTAAAGTTTTGACCTAAACGATGATCAGTAGCACGACTGTCTTTATAGTTGTAAGTACGAATTTTTTCTGAACGAGAACCAGTACCTACTTGCGATCGCCGCATCGAAGTTACAGCTTCTTGTTGTTCCCGTAACTTGATTTCATAAAGTTTAGCCCGTAAAATCTGCATCGCCCGTTCTTTGTTCTGTAACTGGCTACGTTCTTCAGTACAAAAAATTCTGATTCCTGTTGGTTTGTGAAACAAGTCAGCGGCAGTTTCTACTTTGTTAACGTTTTGACCACCAGCACCACCAGAACGAGCGGTACTCATTTCAATATCTTTAGGGTCAATGTGGACTTCTACATCATCCACTTCCGGCATAATAGCCACAGTTGCAGTAGAAGTGTGAACCCTACCACCAGCCTCCGTTGCAGGTACTCGCTGTACACGATGTACTCCCGCTTCAAACTTCAGCTTACTATAAACACTATCGCCTTGAATTTCCAAAATTACTTCTTTGAAGCCGCCCATCTCACCCAGAGACTCACTGACTAACTTCACTCTCCAGCCTTGACTATCAGCATATCGGGAATACATCCGCAATAAATCACCAGCCCAAATACTTGCCTCATCACCACCAGTACCAGCGCGAATTTCCAACATGATGTTTTTATCATCATTAGGATCACGGGGTAGTAGTAATACCTTCAAGCGACTTTCTAAGTATTCTAATTTCTCTTCTAACTCGCTCACTTCCAAAGCTGCCATTTCTTGCAACTCTGGATCACTATTTGCTTCCTTGAGAACCTGACGCGCCCCTACCAATTCTTCCTGGGCAGTTTTCCAGGCTTCGTAGGTATTAACTGTTTCTTCCAAAGAAGAACGGGATTTAGCAATTTTTTGATACTCGTCAGGATTTTTCGCTGTATCAGGATCAGCTAAACGGCGAGTTAATTCATGAAAAGTTTGTTCAACAGATTTAAGTTTCTCCAGCAGGTAAGTTTCAGCCATGACAACAATTCCTTAAAATAACAAGTTGGCTACTGCATTAAATGACAAGCGACCCAGCATTTGCAGGGTCGTCGTTAACAGAAGACAGCCAACCAGCTACTTTTTGTTGTTGTCACTTTGCTGGCTAGACATACCATACTTGCGGAGGAAGCGTTCAACTCGACCCTCAGCGTCAATAATTTTCTGAGTACCAGTGTAATAGGGGTGGTTTCCAGACCAAACATCTACGTGTAATTCAGGTTTAGTAGAACCTATTGTCATCACAACTTGGCCGTTGCAGTAGACTTTCGCTTCTGGATACCACTCTGGGTGTATATCAGGTTTAGCCATTTTTCCTTTTGTGGTGTTTCTCTATCAAAATTATAACTAAGATTGGGGACTGGGGACTGGGGACTAGGGACTGGGGAAAATATAGAATACCTCCTGCCTCTCCGAGTTCTCTGTGCCTCCTGCCTCCTGTCTTAACGTTTGGAGTATTGAGGAGCTTTACGGGCTTTGTGTAAACCGTATTTTTTCCGCTCTTTTGCTCGTGGATCACGAGTTAGATAACCTTCAATTTTCAAAGGTGAACGGTTATCAGGATCTAACTGACATAATGCGCGAGCTACACCCAAGCGAATGGAGTCAGCTTGTCCGGTTAAACCCCCACCCTCAGCTTTGACTAAAATGTCATACTCGCTTTCTAGTCCCAAGGTTTCTAAGGGGGCTTTGATTGCTCCTAAGTAGTTGGCATTGAATTGGAAGTATAATTCTCCGTCTTTGCCGTTAACTAAAAATTTACCTTCACCGGGAACTAGGCGTACTCGCGCCACTGCGGATTTACGACGACCAGTACCCCAGTATACGGCACGACCGCTATTAGCTTCTGTTGCTTGCATTAGTTCTCTCCAGGAATTGTGTTAATAATCAGTTCTTTGGGTTTTTGCGCTGTATGGGGATGAGTGGGTCCAGCGTAGACTTTTAGCTTGGTGAATAATTGTCTACCTAAGCTGTTTTTGGGTAACATTCCTTTCACAGCCTGTTCTACGATCCGCTCTGGAATACGTTGTTGCAATTTAGCAAATGTTTCTGTTTTCATTCCACCAGGACGGCCAGAATGACGGCGGTAAAGTTTTTGGGTGCGCTTTTTACCAGTAACTGCTACTTTTTCAGCGTTGATCACTACTACAAAATCACCAGTGTCTAAGTGTGGTGTATATTCTGCTTTTCTTTTGCCTCTTAGCACCATCGCAATTTCACTAGCTAGGCGACCAAGACGTTTATCAGTTGCATCTACTACGTACCAATCACGCTCAAGAGATGCTTGAGGGGGAAGGTAAGTTTTACTACTCATTGTTGTTTTTCCTTTGTCCGTTTTGAGTGGTCAGTTGTCAGTTATCAGTTACCAGTTACCAGTTATCAGTTATCAGTTATCAGTTTTGATTCTTCACTGTTCCCTGTTCCCTGTTCCCTGTTCCCTTACTGACCAAAAACTAAATATGGTTGAGTGTCATACCAAATTTCCTGGGGGAAAGGAAAGTCTGGATAACCAACTCTTAACAAGCATAAACCTTGTGGGGGTGCAGCATATTTCACTTTTTCTCGACGTTCCTGTTTCCAGATGTCGGTGAAATCTTCTAAGGAACGCTGCAAAGAACCCACTTCTACTAGCATTCCTACCAGTAGTCGTACCATACCATATAAGAATCCATTGGCTTGGATCTCTATGTGCAGCAATGAACCTTTACGATAACATTCTGCGGCTTGTACTTCTACCCAAGAATGAGATCGCGCTGATCCGGCACGATGAAAAGCTGCTAAATGATGTTTTCCCAGTAGAGGTTCAAGGGCAGCTTGCATTACAGATTCATCCAAGGGAGCGTAATAATAATGCCAACTAAAGGAGTTCACGAACAAGTTAGGTAGAGCTTCTGTGTAAATTGTGTAGCGATAACGCCTAAACACGGCACTAAACCGCGCGTGCCAACGATTATCTACACCTGCCGAAGCTCTGATTAATATATCCGGGGGTAAATAACTGTTCAGAACTGTTGCCCATTTGTGTGGGGGAATAAAACCAGTAGCATCAAAATGGGCTACCTGAGCAGCTGCATGAACTCCCGCATCGGTTCGCCCAGCACCGTGGAGTGTGACATGATACCCCAGAACATTAGCTATAGCTGTTTCTATCTCCTCTTGGACTGTACGTTGTGCTTTCTGCCGTTGCCAGCCATGAAAGTTAGTACCTAGATACTGAATGATCAAGGCTACTCGGTAAGTTTCTGTGGGCTGGCGATTCTCTAACATACTGGGTTTTTCAGTTATCAGTTATCAGTTATCAGTTATCAGTTATCAGTTATCAGGTTGCAGTTTTTTAGTCTTTTCTGTTCTCTGTTCCCTGTTCAGTTATCAGTTATCAGTTATCAGTTATCAGGTTGCATTTTTTTAGTCTTTTCTGTTCCCTGTTCCCTGTTCCCTGTTCCCTGTTCCCTGTTCCCTGTTCCCTGTTCCCTGTTCCCTGTTCCCTGTTCCCTGTTCCCTGTGAATTAAACTAATTCAATAATCGCCATTTCTGCATTATCACCACGACGGGGAACTGTGTGTAGAATGCGAGTATAACCACCTTGACGGTTTGCATACCGGGTTGGTGCTTGTTCAAATAAGGCGTGAACTAGGCTTTTGTCGTAGATATAACCCAGCGCTTGACGACGTGCTGCTAAAGAACCATCTTTAGCTAGGGTGATCATTTTATCTACTTCGCTACGTACTACTTTAGCGCGAATTAAGGTTGTGGTAATTCTACCGTGACGAATTAATTCGGTAGTTAGCGATCGCAACAGAGCGCGGCGCTGATCGGCTGGTTTACCAAGTTTTTTGACTTTACAACGGTGACGCATGATACTGTTTTTGATTGATTACAGGTTTTACTTAGCTGGGTTTAGAACCTCTTTCTTGCGGTAAAGTAATGCCTAAACGTCGCTGTAAAGCTTCCACTACTTCTTCCGCTGACTTTTGACCAAAGTTCTTAATTTCTAAGAGGTCTTCTTGGGTATAGTCCAACAAATCCGCTACTGAATTTACCTGCGCTCGTTTGAGACAGTTGTAAGCTCGAACGGAAAGTTGTAATTCTTCAATAGGAATTTGAGCAGTAGGATCATCGGGAATATCTGAACCTATGTCTGTAGGTTCTAAGGAGATATCTTTCAACGGGTTGAATAAGTCTACTAAAATTCCCGCTGCTGAAGACAGAGCTTCTTGTGGGGAAAGACTACCATTAGTCCAAACTTCTAACAGTAGTCTATCTTTTAGTGTTCCATCTCCGCGAGCTTCTTCTACACTGTAGTTGACTTTGCGGATGGGCATAAATACTGAGTCAATCTGCAAAAAGTCCAAGGAAGTCGCTTCTTCTCTTCCCCGTTCTACAGTTCGGTATCCCTTGCCTCGCTCAATCCTAAATTCCATTTCCAGTTTGCCACCTTCAGCTATGGTGGCTATATACTGGGTAGGGTCCATAACTTCTACTTCACTGGGCAAGTCAAAATGTGCCGATGTGACGGTTGCAGGACCATTGACGAGTAATCTACCAATTTGAGGCTGAGAGGAATAGCTTTTGAGGATTACTTCCTTCATCCGCATGAGGATTTCTAATACATCTTCCCGAACTCCGGGAACTGTCGCAAACTCATGGGAAACCCCGGCTATTCTCACAGCTGTTACAGCTGTTCCCTCTAAATTGGAAAGTAAAACCCGGCGCAATGCGTTGCCTACTGTTGTTCCTTGACCTCTTTCCAGGGGTTCAAGAACAAATTTACTGTAATGGCTTCGACTTTCTTCAGTATTAGATTCTACACATTCAATTTGAAACTGCGCCACGGAGTAGCCTCCCTATTAAGGTGCTGCTAGGAGAGAATTTATTTGTCTCTCGAATTCACTTTATGCTCTGATCTGTGGATATGGTTGATCAAACTGCCAACATATTGTGTATGTAAAAGTTGGATTTACCAATACCACCACAAGCATTGATAATATTTTGATTTTTGAAAGTTGAGCAGCCGATACAAAAAAGCTAACTAATGCTAACAAGAGCCAGCTTTTTTTCCTGCTTCACCCTAGAAGTGTCGGCACTGTCTAGTCCACAGGCTTTAAGATCGGGTGGATCTCACCCTACTATGAAGTATTTAGGCTTGGTTATCACCTAAATACCTGTCAATAATAGCACTGTCTATGGTCTCAGTGTTTCAAAGATTGTCTAGCGACAGGCTGGTTTTCCCGTGAAGCCGTAGACATAAATCGTAGTTAAATGTCAGCATTTGTTAGTTTTCGTTAGGAAAACACTAACTAGCTGTTAACCTCACATATCCTTACAGGTTACTTACCTAACCGTTAGGTTTTTGCCTGAGTGTCTTTAAAAGTTGACGTTTAAACTCGACGGCGTTTTGGTGGACGACAGCCATTGTGAGGAATTGGAGTGATATCACGAATTAAGGTAATTTCTAATCCCGCTCCTTGCAGCGCCCGAATAGCGGTTTCTCGACCTGCTCCAGGTCCACTGACCATGACTTCAATTTGGCGCATTCCTTGGTCCATAGCTCTACGACCAGCGCTTTCAGCAGCGGTTTGGGCTGCAAAGGGTGTTCCTTTTTTTGCACCCTTAAATCCACTAGAACCAGCACTTGCCCAAGAAATTACATCTCCGTTTTGGTCGGTAATGGTGACAATGCTATTGTTAAAAGTAGATTGAATGTAGGCGATGCCATTGGGTACATTCTTTTTCTGCTTTTTGCTCCCAGATTTTTTTGTCGGTTGTCTTGCCATATTTGTTGAGTGAATTTAAGGTGATACTTGCTCTTGACAGCAAACCAATAAAGTTTATTTACCAGGGGCTTTTTTCTTCCCTGCCACTGTCTGTCTTCTTCCCCGTCTGGTTCTAGCATTGGTGCGAGTTCTTTGTCCTCTCACGGGTAAGCCCATCCGATGACGACGGCCACGATAGCAGCCAATATCAACTAGGCGTTTGATGTTCATTGCCTCTAAGCGACGCAAATCCCCTTCAACTTGGTAGTTGCTTTCTATTTCCGCTCTGAGGGCTGCTACATCCGCATCGCTGAGGTCTTTAACGCGGGTGTCTGGGTTTACACCTGTAGCCGCAAGAATTTGGTGCGACCTTGTTAACCCAATTCCGTAAATGTAAGTTAGACCATACTCAATTCGCTTATCGCGGGGAAGGTCTACTCCGGAAATCCGTGCCACAATTAATAACTCCCTGTTATTTTGATGATTGCTATTTGCAAAACGTTGTTTATTTTGGCAGAGTCCAGGAGTGAGAAATCAACGTTTAGAATTTTGCGCTTTTAATTTACTGGTGATGAAAAATGAAACTCACCTTTCAATTTGTCGCTGTAAATTTGCCTTGAGGTTTTTCTTTGGCTGACTTCTGACTTCTGAATTCTGAAATTATCCCTGACGTTGCTTGTGCTTGGGGTTTTCACAGATCACCATAACGCGACCACGACGTTTGATCACGCTACACTTGTCACAGATTTTTTTGACTGAGGCTCTGACTTTCATGCCTTTTCTACTTGACTCCAAATAGTAAATTATAGCATTTATAGGGAATTTATTTCCGTTAAGTGTTTGGGTAAATCCCAAATTAGCAGCTTTATGGTAAAATTCTCTACATTATGTTTACTTCTTCCTCAATCGGTAGGTTATTCTACCTTTTGTCAAGTCGTAAGGTGTAAGTTCTACCTTGACGCGATCGCCAGGTAATATTTTGATGTAGTTACGGCGAATCTTACCGGAAATGTGCGCTAAAACATTAAAGCCGTTATCTAAGTCAACTCGAAACATTGCATTAGGCAATGATTCGGTAACTGTCCCTTCCATTTCAATTAAATCTTGCTTAGACAATTTGTTGTTTCCTCAATTCAACAATCTCTTTCTGGTTCACAGAATTTTCATCTGCAAGAAAACACAGTTTGAGAAAAATTTCAACAGTTTATTAATATATCTTAGCTAAAAGAGAAAGGGTCTTGGGGACTGGGGATTGGCAAAAGCTACTAAGATAAACTTGCTCTTCGTTTACTGACTATCCTTTACTTACCCCGGAATATCCCCTTAAACAGCTATGACGTTTTTTAATTCGGTAGTGACTTCTTCTGGGGACTGATTACCATTTACAGTCAAAAGTTTTTGGCGATCGCCATAATATTGAATCAGTGGAGCAGTATCACGACGATAAACATCCAAACGGTGACGAATTACATCTTCAGCATCATCTTTCCGTCCCCTTCCCAGTAAACGAGCTATGACAATATCATCAGGAGCATCAAGGTTAACTACCCTTTCCTCATCCTTTTCCAATTTTGCTAATAGCTCTCCCAAAAACTGAGCCTGAGTCACTGTGCGGGGAAAACCATCAAGAATCCAACCGTGTTCTGCATCTGGTTTTTGGAGTCTTTCCTCAACCATATCTTCCACTAACTTGTCAGGGACTAAATCACCCTTATCCATGTACTCTTGTGCTTTAATTCCCAAAGGAGTTTGGTCTTGAATAGCCTGTCTTAAAATATCCCCTGTGGAAATATGAGGAATATTTAAAAAATCAGCCAAAATTTTCGCCTGCGTTCCTTTGCCTGCACCCGGTGGTCCCAAGAAGATTAATCGCGTCACTATTGTTTCACCATCCCTTCATAGCGTTGAGAAATAACGTAGGTCTGAATTTGTTTAGCGGTATCAATTGCCACACCAACTAAAATTAATAAAGAGGTAGCACCCAAGCCTCTAAAAGTCGGTACATTCAAAGTGCTTTCTACAGCAGTAGGAATAATTGCTACTAAACCTAGAAACAAAGCACCTAAAAAAGTTAGTCGGTTACTAACACGCTCTATATACTCACTGGTGGCTTTTCCAGGACGAATACCGGGAATACTAGAACCCATTTTCTTCAAATTCTGCGCCACATCTACAGGATTCAAAATCAAAGAAGAGTAGAAGTAACTGAAGAAAATAATGGACACCATGTAAACCAAAGCATATACCCAAGCACCAGAACCACTGGGACTCAGATAAGTGTTAACTATGTTTGCTAAATCAGAGTTTTTAGTAAAGTTAGCAATTAGTAATGGCAAACTAAGGATAGCCGCAGCAAAAATAATCGGCATTACTCCACCCTGGTTGAGACGTAGAGGTAAAAAGCTACGTTGTTCAGCCAGTACCCGACGACCTACTTGACGACGAGCAGAGATAATAGGAATACGACGCATTCCTTCTTGTACAAAGACAATACCGATGATGGTAGCTAGGAAAACTAAAACCAGAACTATTACCCGGCCAACTATTTCCCTACCTCCAACTTGTACCAAGTCAATGGTATCTCCCAAAGATTTCGGTAAAGAAGCAACAATATTCAGAAAAATCAATAAAGATGCACCATTACCAATACCCCGTTCTGTAATTAGTTCTGATGCCCACATCACGAACATAGAACCAGCAGTTAAAGCAATTGCTGTTTCTGCTACAAATAAAGGACCAGGATTCAGGGCAAACTGTTGTAAAAACAAAGCGGAAAAAGCCACACTTTGCACAATTGCCCAACCAACAGTCACATAACGGGTAATTTGGGATATCTTGCGACGACCTGCTTCACCTTCATTCTTTTGTAAGTTTTCTAAAGATGGTATGGCGGCAGTCAATAATTGGATGATAATAGACGCATTGATAAAGGGCAAAATACCTAAAGCAAAAACGCCTAAAGTAGAAAGTCCACGCCCTGAAAAGATATCCAATAGACCAAAGATGGAATTATTACTGGATATAGCTTCTGCAAATCTAACTCTGTCTATACCTGGTACGGGTAAAAAGATGCCCAGGCGAACCAAAATTAAAATACCGACTGTAACAAGCAGCCTACCTCTGAGTCCGGCTGCCTGTGCCATCTGCATAAAAGTTTCTTGAGCCGTTGGTGCTTTATCTCGACTGATCATAGAGTGCTACCTTTAAAGTGAACCAGGTGCTGGAAGTTGCTGGAAGTGCTATTTCCTGGCTCAGTCTAGGACTTCACAACTCCCGCCAGCAGCCTCAATTTTGCTACGAGCTTGGCCTGTAAAAGCTGCCGCTTTTACATTAAGTGCAATACTCAATTCTCCATTACCCAAAATTTTCAAAGGTCCTTTGACTGCTGTCAGTATTCCAGCCTCTTTTAAGGAAGCTAAGGTTACTTCTGAATTGGGAGGTAGAGAGGCCAATTTCTCTACATTTATCGTAGTGTAAACTTTACGATTAACTACAGGAAAACCTTTGAGTTTAGGAAGACGACGATATAAAGGTTGCTGACCACCTTCAAAACCAGGTCTGGTGCTGCTACCGGAGCGAGATTTTTGACCTCGCATACCTAAACCTGCACTAGCACCTTGTCCTGCGGAAATACCTCTACCTACACGGCGACGGCGTTTTTTAGAGCCTTTTTGGGGCTTAACATCATTGAGTCTCATTTTGCTTTGGGATTTTAGATGTGGGTACTGATTATCTTGTCATGGCTATGGATGCTCAATCAGAGATCCAAGATTTAACCATGACTAGAAATAGAGATTTTCTACAGCAATGCCCCGGTCTTCAGCGACTTCAGATAATGTCCGCAGTGTAGATAGAGCATTAACAGCAGCTCTGGCGTTGTTCAAAGGATTATTAGAGCCTAGTTGTTTTGCTAGAACGTTACGTACTCCAGCTAACTCTAATACAGTCCGCACTGCACCACCAGCAATTACCCCTGTACCAGGAGCCGCTGGGCGCATAATTACCTTTGCTCCACCACCGATGCCATCAATGGGGTGAGGTATGGAATTAGATTTGGTGATGGGAATATCAATCAGATGTTTTTTGCCATCTGCAACTCCCTTTTTCACTGCCCCAATTACATCGGAAGCTTTACCTACTCCCACACCAACTTGGCCACGTTCGTTACCAATGACAACAATGGCGCGGAAACTCAGTTTTTTACCACCTTTGACCACTTTACTAACACGACGGATTTGAATTACCCGTTCTTGCCAGTTAGTTTCTTCTTTCTTTGCTCGGTTTGTTTTACGACGACCCGTTGCCATAATTCATGCTCTCTCAACGCTAGTTGTCAGTTGTGAGTCAGTCCATTTTTGGTTTTTTTCCATTAGTGACTGACGTATCAACTCTAGAAGTCAGTCGTCAGTTTTCAGTGATAACTGTTTCCTGACAGATGACTTTAGAAATCTAAGCCGGCTTCACGTGCAGCTTCAGCTAGTGCTTTAATCCGACCATGATATAAATTACCACCACGATCAAAAACCACTTTGCTAATGCCTTTTTCTAATAAGCGCGTTGCTATGAGTTTACCAACTTGGGCAGAAGCTTCACAGTTAGCACCGGAAGATAGGCTTGCTTTTAAATCTGGTTCTAAAGTCGAAGCTGATACAAGGGTTTGATGTTGTGTATCATCAATTACCTGAGCATAGATATGCTCATTAGATCGGAATACGGATAGGCGTGGTCTTTCTGGTGAACCGCTGACTTTACCACGCACACGCCGATGACGACGTTGTTTCGATTCTCTACGAGTAAGTTTCATATTTACTTCTTACCTTTACCACCGGTCTTACCAGCTTTACGTCTGACCACTTCACCTGCATAGCGAATACCCTTACCTTTGTATGGCTCAGGTGGACGATAGTCACGGATTTTAGCTGCTGTGTTACCGACAATTTCTTTGTCGTAGCCACTGACAATAATGTTAGTGTTATTTTCTACTTTGAAATTGATACCTGCTGGTGGTTCTACTTGAACTTGGTGACTGTAGCCAATGTTTAGTACAAGTTTAGTTCCCTGCATTTGGGCGCGATATCCTACACCCTGCATCTCCAGGCGACGCTCAAAGCCGTTGGATACTCCCTCAACCATGTTGGCAACTAATGTCCGGCTTAAACCGTGCATTTGCCTAGCTAACCGAGTTTCATTACGACGAGCGACTTGTATTGTTTCGCCTTCTTGGGAAATGACAATACTGTTTGATAGCTCACGTGATAGTTCACCTTTTGGGCCTTTAACTACCACCTTCGTGCCATCAATGGTTACTTGTACTTTGGCGGGGATAGTAATTGGACGTTTACCAATACGAGACATGACTTAATTTTGTCCTTTGTCAGTTGACAGTTGTCTTTCGTTAGTTTTGTGAATCACTAACTATTGACTTTGACAAATGCTGATGTTGAGCATTTGCAGACTACCAAATGTAGCAAAGTACCTCTCCACCCAAGTTTTGACGACGCGCTTCCCGGTCAGTCATAATCCCACTGGATGTAGAAATGATGGCAATACCTATACCACCTAGCACTTTGGGTAGTTCTTTTCTAGTAGAGTAAACACGCAATCCAGGTTTACTGATACGTTTTAATGCTGTGATTAAGGGCTGACGGTTCTTACCTTTGTATTTAAGAGAAATAACTAGGTTAGCCTTAATCCCTTCACCAGATTCCGTAAATTCAGCAATAAAGCCTTCTTGTTGTAGTACCTTAGCGATACTACGAGTCATTTTTGTTGCTGGCACTTGTGTAGTTTGATGCCTTGCCATGTTAGCATTGCGGATGCGCGTTAGCATATCTGCAATTGTGTCGTTAGCCGCCATCGTTGCCTCTTTAGATGAACTTATTAATCGCGAAAGGGCATTCCCATTTCCTTGAGTAAAGCACGACCTTCTTCGTCGTTGGTTGCTGTGGTGATGATAGAAATATCTAAACCACGGATTTGATCAATGCTGTCGTACTCGACTTCTGGAAAAATTAGCTGTTCTCTTACACCTAAAGTGTAGTTACCCCTACCATCAAAACTTTTGGGACTAATGCCACGAAAGTCACGGATTCTGGGTAGTGCTAAACTAATCAATCGATCGAGAAAGGCATACATTCGTTCGCCTCTGAGAGTCACCATGATGCCTACGGGCATACCTTGGCGGATCTTAAAGCCAGCTATCGCTTTTTTCGCTCTTGTGACTACTGGTTTTTGGCCAGTAATTAAGGCGATTTCGCTTAATGATGCTTCTAATGCTTTAGCATTTTGAGCGGCTTCACCCAAACCCCTGTTAACAGTAATTTTTACCACTTTAGGTACTTGATGTACGTTAGTGTACTGAAACTGCTGGGTTAGTTTGGGGACAATTGTCTCTTGATATAAAGTTTTGAGTCTGGTTGTCGCCATAATTAAGTTATTTGTCTTGATTGTCCCTGGGCTTGGTCAGGGTTGCTTTGATCCAATTAAAAACTCAGAATCAAAAATTAAAAATCAACAAGTTTAATTTTCAATTTTTAGTTGTTGAGTATCTCACCTGTTTTCTTTAACATCCGCACTTTCTTACCTTCTGCGGTGAAAGTGTAGCAGACGCGACTAGCGACGTTTTGCTTGGTGGAGTAAAGCATGACGTTAGAGCTATGAATAGGGTATTCCTGGGTGACAATTTGCCCAGATTCACCTTCTTGTTGAGGCTTAACGTGTTTAGTTTTGATATTTACACCTTTGACTAGCACTTTACTGATTTCTGGTAAAGCTTTGATAATTTCACCAACTTTACCTTTATCTTTACCAGCAATTACTTGCACGGTGTCGCCAGTTTTGACGTGCATTTTATGGAATACTTTCGGTTTTGGCTTTGGCATTACAGTACCTCCGGCGCGAGAGAAACTATTTTAGTAAAGTTTTTATCGCGTAATTCCCGTGCTACAGGTCCAAATACCCGTGTACCTCTGGGATTACCTTCTTTGTTGATGATGACTGCGGCGTTATCATCAAAACGAATACTCATACCACTATCACGGTTGATACTTTTCTTGGTACGAACAATTACTGCTTCTACTACATCAGACTTTTTCACAGCCATGTTGGGTGAAGACTCTTTGACGACAGCGATAATTCTGTCGCCTACGCCACCATAGCGGCGGTTACCTGCACCTAATACGCGGATACACATTAATTTTTTGGCACCGCTATTATCTGCAACGTTCAGATAAGTTTGGGGTTGAATCACAATTAGTCTCCCGATTAGAGTTGTTAATTTGATAACAACTGTTTATGTTGTAGCTTTAGTGTTAAGGATTTCTGTGATTTGCCAGCGCTTGGTTTTGCTCAAGGGTCTGGTTTCCTGAATGCGGACGCGATCGCCAACTTTACAGGTATTCTCTTCATCATGAGCTTTGTAGCGCCGGGTCTTAACTACGATTTTGCCGTACTTGGGGTGAGGAGCGCGGTTTTCTACAGCAACTACTACTGTTTTTTGCATTTTATCGCTCACTACTACGCCAACTCGTTCTTTGACTGCCATAGTCTTTTATTTTTATTCCTTAGTCGTTTGACTTGCTGCTCTTTTGCGCTCTCCCTCTACTGTCAGTAGTTGGGCTAAACGATGACGAGCGTGTCTGAATTGGTGGGGTTTTTCTAACTGTCTGGTGGCTTTCTGCAAACGCAGTTTAAATAGTTCTTTTTTTACAGCGACTATTTCCTCAGCCAGCTTTTCGTCAGTTAGTTCTCTAGCTTCTGAAATTTTGGGAAGAGGCATGACCTAATCCTGCTCCTGTATTTGGGGTCTGACGATGAACTTAGTTTTAATGGGTAGCTTGTGGGAAGCCAAGCGCATAGCCTCACGAGCTATTTCTTCGGAAACACCAGCAATCTCAAATAAAATTCTGCCTGGCTTGACTACAGCTACCCAAAATTCTGGATTACCTTTACCAGAACCCATCCGGGTTTCTGCGGGACGCATGGTAATGGGTTTGTCAGGAAAAATCCGAATCCAAATTTTACCACCCCGACGGATATAACGGGTCATAGCTCGTCGAGAAGCTTCTATTTGTCGAGAAGTAATCCAGGATGGTTCTTGGGCTTGGAGTGCAAAGTCTCCAAAGTTGAGGGTACTACCACGATGTGCTAAACCCTCCATTCGTCCGCGTTGTTGTTTGCGGAATTTAGTTCTCTTAGGACTTAACATGATTTGCTAACTGGTAATTGGTAATCGGGAATTGGTAATTGGTGATTGGTAATGGGTAATTGGTTTTTCCTGTCACCCTTCGGGTTCGTCACTTGACGGCAGTTCCTTTAAGTCTGGCGACCGAACGGACTGCCTCCTTTATGATTGGAAACCCGTCCACCGCACTGGCTCACCTGTCACCTACTACCCTTCATTGGATCTGTCTTCAAATTGCTGGCGACGGCGTTGTTGTTGACGACGACGTGGTTCGCGTTCCCTTCCAGATGGTTGAGATGGAGTTTCTTCCTGTCCAGGAATAATTTCTCCTTTAAACACCCAAACTTTGATTCCCAAAATTCCGTAAATGGTTTGAGCTGTGCAGTAAGCATAGTCAATGTCAGCCCGTAGGGTATGTAGAGGAACTCTACCTTCCCTTGTCCACTCTGTACGAGCAATTTCTGCTCCGTTCAGACGACCACTTACTTGTACTTTAATCCCCTGTACTCCTGCTCTTTGGGCGCGTTGGATAGCTTGACGCACGACTCGACGGAAGGAAACACGGCGCTCTAACTGTTGAGCTATGTACTCACCAATTAAGTAAGCGTCAGCATCAACTCGTTGAACTTCAACTACGTTAATACGAATTTGCCGATTACCACCTAACAGTTCTTGGAGTCCGGTACGTAATGCTTCTATACCTTGTCCACCCCGACCTACTACTACACCAGGCCTTGCTGTTCTGACTTCTAGGTCAATCTGGTCAGCTTTCCGCTCAATTCTAACTTCAGAAATTCCTGCGTTGTTTTGAGCGTTCTTACCCAATTTTTGGTCTATGTACTGACGGAGTTTATGGTCTTCCTGTAGAAGTTCTGGATAACGGTCAGGAACCGCAAACCAACGGGATTGGTGTTCTCTTGTAATTCCCAGACGAAAGCCGACTGGATGAATTTTCTGTCCCACAAATGCTTCCTCTAAAATTTCTTACTGTACGCAGTTATTTGTGTCTATGTTTTTACTTATTTGGCAGTAGCACCAACTGCTACTGTAATATGACACGTCGGCTTGCGAATTTGGTAAGCTCGACCCTGCGCTCTGGGTTGAAACCTTTTTAGAACTGGACCTTGGTCAGCGTAGGCTTGAGTGATGACTAAATCTGCCCGTTCTAAACCAGCGTTATGTTCTGCGTTAGCAGCTGCACTTCTCAATACTTTTAATACTGGTTCACAAGCACGGTAAGGCATGAATTCCAATATTATCAGTGCTTCTCTGTAAGAACGCCCCCGGATTTGGTCAAGTACACGACGTACTTTATAGGGAGATACGCGGATATAGCGAGCGATTGCTTTAACTTCTGTTGTATCAGTTGCCATAGTTTTCTCCATTTGTGCAACTAAAAATCAAAAATCAAAAATCAAACAAATAAATACATACAATTTATCCATTTTTAACTTCTAATTTTTAATTTTTAATTGACTATCTCCCTGATTTCTTGTCATTTCGACCATGCCCTCTGTAAGAGCGGGTAGGAGCAAATTCACCTAATTTATGCCCTACCATTTGCTCGTTCACGAATACGGGGACGTGTTGTTTACCATTGTGAACGGCGATAGTGTGACCCACCATGATGGGTATGATTGTGGAAGCTCTTGACCAAGTTTTTACTACTTGTTTTTCGTTGTTAGCGTTGAGCTTTTCAATTTTGCTGAGTAAGTGATCAGCAACGAAAGGACCTTTTTTTAAAGAACGACCCATAGTGCAATTTTTGATTTTGGATGGCGGATTTTGGATTGAGAATTTTGGATTTTAGCTGAATAATGAACTCTAAACATCCAAAATTGAAAATCTAAAATCTTAGGACTGACGACCGCCCCGACCCCGTTTAGAGGATTTACGACGACGACGGACAATAAATTTGTTGCTGGCTTTTTTCTTCTTCCGGGTTTTTGCACCTAAAGCTGGTTTACCCCAAGGTGTCACAGGACCCGATCTACCGATGGGCGCTCTACCTTCACCACCACCATGTGGGTGATCCACTGGGTTCATTACGCTACCTCTAACTTTGGGGCGGCGACCTTTCCAACGGTTACGTCCCGCTTTACCAGCGCTGAGGTTTCTTGCTTCTGTGTTACCTACTTGACCAATGGTGGCGTAGCATTCCCGACGCACCATACGGAATTCACCGGAAGGTAATTTTAAGGTGACGTAATCACCTTCTTTAGCCATTACCTGGGCTGTTGCACCTGCGGCACGGACAATTTGTCCACCTTTTCCTGGTGTCATTTCTACGTTATGTACGTTAGTACCTGTAGGAATTTTATACAGGGGTAAGGCATTACCATCTTCAATAGGCGCATCAACACCGGCAATGATAGTAGTTCCGACTTTTAAACCGTTAGGATGTAAAATATAACGCTTTTCCCCATCTTGGTATTGCACTAGGGCAATACGCGCATTGCGGTTTGGATCATACTCAACTGCTGTAACGGTTGCCGGAATATCTCTTTTGTCTCTTTTAAAGTCAATGATCCGGTATAGTTTTTTATGTCCGCCTCCCCGACGACGGCTGGTTATCCGCCCTTGATTATTTCGTCCTTTGGAACGATGGATAAACTCGACTAATGACTTTTCGGGTTTGGATTTGGTAATCTCCGCAAAGTCAGATATGGTAACTTGTCGAGTGCTGGGGGTGTAAGGGCGATAAGAACGAGTACCCATAGGTAATTTTGTCTTTCTAACTGATAATTGATGATTGGTGATTGGTGAATTAGGTAATCAAGTCAATCAGATGTTTTCTTTAATTCCTGATTCGCCACTCCTCAATCCTTATACATCTGGGAATAGAACTTGTCTGATTTTCTCAGCGTCCCCTTCCGCAACGGTGACTACTGCCCGTTTATATTGTGGTTTAAAGCCAATAAACTTACCTACACGGCGTTTTTTCCGGGGTGGTAAAGATGTGTTGACCTTGACTACTTTGACTTGAAATAAGTCTTCAATGGCGGCTCTAATTTGGGGCTTTGTGGATTTAGGAGTTACTTCAAATGTGTATTTGTTTTGCTCCATCATGATGGTCGCCTTTTCTGTCAAAATCGGGCGACGCACTAAGTCCGCTAGGTTACGGGGGTCAAAGTTAGGCACTGTAGACCTCCTGAATCTTTTCTAAGGCTGCTGCTGTAACGACAATTTTGTCGGCGTGCAGGATGTCGTAAACGTTGAGTTGATCAGCGGCAATGAGTTTGAGGTTTTCTACGTTACGAGCTGATAAACTAACGTTTTCTGCAATTTCTGACAAAATTAACAGGGTTTTTTGCTCTGGTGCTGCTCCCCAACGAGCTAATGCTGCTACCAATTCTTTGGTTTTGGGGCGTTGTAGTTCATTACTAAATTCTTCTACAACGATTAAGTCTTCAATACGGCTAACAAAGGCTGTCCGTAGTGCTAAACGTCTTTCTTTGCGGTTAAGTTTGATGTTGAAGTCTCTGGGTTTGGGTCCAAAGATGACACCACCACCACGCCACAATGGTGAACGAATAGAACCTGCACGGGCGCGACCTGTTCCTTTTTGTCTCCAAGGTTTACGACCACCACCTCGTACTTCTGCACGGGTTTTTGTGCTGGCTGTACCTTGGCGAGAATTGGTCATTTGCCGAACTAGGGCGCGATGTACTATGTGCGCTGCTGTTTCTTCTTTGGCAACTTTTAACTCGAAGTTGGTCTGTCCAACTTGCTCGCCTTGCCAATTTTTAACTACACTCTCAACCATTTTTGTTTCCTTGTTTCGGTTGCCAGTGGTCAGTTGATGCTGACGGCTAAACAACTAAAATTATTTGTTACCAACTTTATTGGTGGGTAATACGTTAATTAAGCCACCGGGTTTGCCGGGAATTGCTCCCTTGATTAGTAGTAGGTTACGCTCTGCGTCTACTTTAACTACTGTCAGTTTGCGAATTGTGACGCGAGTACCACCTAGTCTACCTGCCATTCTTTTACCAGGATATACACGTCCAGGTGTTGTACCAGCACCGATAGAACCTGGTTCTCTGTGGTTTTTAGAACCGTGAGACATTGGTCCACGACCAAAGTTATGCCGCTTCTGGTTACCTGCAAAACCACGACCGATACTTGTACCAACTACGTCTACAAGTTGACCTTCGCTAAAGATGTCTGCTTTGATCTCTTGACCTACAGCATAATCACCGACTGCATCGGTGCGATATTCGTTCAAATGACGCAATGCTGGAGCATTTGATTTTGCTAAATGTCCCAGTTTGGGTTTGTTTAATGCCTTGGGTTTAACCTCGCCATATCCTACTTGAATGGCTGAGTAACCGTCGGTCTGTTTTGTTTTGATTTGTGTGACAGTGCATGGGCCGACCTTAACGACGGTGACAGGAATGGCTACTCCCTCTTCGTTAAATATTTGAGTCATGCCCAGCTTAGTGCCGAGAATACCTACAGACACAGTTACTGGTTCTCCTTTTTATTTGCTGACCTGGAAATCGGATTACTATGAACATGATTTTGCATTTGCTGAGGTGTTCTCTTAAATTTGAACTGTTTTTCTACAGTGCAATCTTTAGGAGTCTCAACAGATCATCTGCGTTTCTAATGTTGAAGAAATCCGTTTACTTCTCACTCGCTTGGCCACCAGAACAGCAATTTTTAACTTTTTTATTAAAAGTTTTTACTGTTTAATCAATGCAAGACGTTATTGCTTTGCGCTTTGTGCAGCAATGCTTTCGTCCAAGCAATTGCTCTGGCACTCTCCGTTGGTAGTAGGACTTAAACGATCATGACCGTTCAGTATCCATTTCCTGAATCTTTCTTTTCAGAATCTACTGCTGTTAATCCCTTAAACTTGATGTTTTTTCGGGGTCTTGCCTTTTTTTAGGGGCTGCGGGAGTGAATTTGGGCTGGAGCTACAATCGGGCTGTGGTATGACAGCCTTTGGCTTCGTTTTTGACCTGAATGCTTCTCTATTTTAGCAGTCTCTATGTGCTTTCTTTCTCAGGTTGCTTAATTATATCTGGAAAGTTTACGATCATCATCAAGATGAAGACAGTTGCTGAAAATGCTAAGTTGAGAAGGCTATCCTAATTTTATTTTGGTCACAATCTAACAATATAAACTATTGGTTGATTTTTGTCTAGTAGTTTACTGGGCATCTTTGGAAATGATGCTCAATATTTCCTAAATTTCTGTGACTTAACCTATCTTAATCTACCATCAAAAGGTGAATAATAGAAATATCTAAGTGGGATTCAGATAAAATCTATGGCACTAATTACCACTGGCAACGGTTTCATCCGCGATTTGGAAAAATTTGGCGCTCTGGGCGTATATGTTCCTCTAGAGGGCGGCTATGAAGGTCGCTATCGCCGTCGTTTACGGGCTGCGGGCTACACTAACCTACATATTACTGCTAGGGGTTTGGGAGATGTTGCAGCCTATTTGATGGGGGTTCACGGTGTAAGACCGCCTCATCTGGGTAAAAAAAGCACTGGTAGCGGTGCTGCGGTAGGTGATGTTTATTATCTACCACCTATGATTGGTTCTCATCTGGAACATTTACCACCTAAGTCTAAGGGTTTGTTACTTTGGATTATTGAGGGACATATCCTTTCTGATCAGGAAGTTGAGTATCTCATCAATTTGCCTAAGTTAGAACCACGAGTCAAGGTTGTAATTGAACGCGGTGGCGATCGCTATTTCCGTTGGACTTCTCTGGAAAAAACTCTCTTAGCTAGTTAGTTTTTGGTCAGTTGTCAGTTCTGTTAACTGACTTCTGACTTTATAGCTATAGTCATCAAGATTAGGACACTAGCTAAAACAGGTGACAGGTGACAGTAAAAAATCTAGCTTTAAGCGTCTGGGCTTCAGTGTTATAGCAGAAGGCAAGGGGCAATAGGCAATAGGCAAGAGTAAAACCCTGGTTATTCTTTGGCCTCAAGGACTAATCATGTCCTAACTGTCTTGTCTACAGCTATAAATGAAGTCAGAAAAAATATAGGAGACAATTCTCCTGAATAATCGTCATACTAAAGTACAGAGAGAATCAATGACTCCTCTCAAGTTGCTATGAAGGTGATCATACAAAAATGAGACGTAAATCAACTGGTAGAACCGCTACTACTTCTAAACCCTCTCCTTTCCAATCTCCTCTCTTTAATTTCACCACTATTGCAATTTTGGGAGGAGTGTTAATTTTAGGTATTGGAATTGGTATTGCTTTCAGTTCTACTGCTACTTTGACTCCCACTAATGTGGCATCCCGTGAATTTATTGATACTAAAGCACCTAATCCAGAAATTTGTGTTCAGTATGGCGCTAGTGCGATGGTTATGGATGCTCGATTATTTGTGACTTTAAACCCTTTTAATGTGTATGTTGCCCAGCCTAATATCCGTCCCGGATGTGTGCTACGTCAAAATAACTGGGCTATTTTGGAAAATAAAAGACTTGTTACTTCCGATCAGGTACGAGAATGTAAAAACCGTCTGAATACTTTTGGTTTTACTGGGGATTTAGATAGCGAAAACCCAGATATTCGCTGTATATATCAAAATGAATCTGCTCAAAATTTCTTCTTATCTCAACCTGGTGCTGTTGGACCTTCTCAAGACACAGAAAGATTTTAATTAAGTAAACAGGAGGCAGGAGAAAGGAGGCAGGAGGTAAATATATTTCTCCCCATCTCCCCATCTCCCCATCTCCCTATCTCCCCATCTCCCTATCTCCCCATCTCCCTATCGTAACTATAGGATTTATTGTGCAAGACTACTTAAATTGATGAATTTTTTATTTTTTGATAGGTAATGGTTGCCCAAATATAATAATCGGAATTTCTAAAATCTGTTGGTTGTTATTACTAAAATCAGGAGTATTACTAGGCAGTTTTACCATATTGTTATCAACAGTAGAATCAGCAGGAATAATATTTACGTTGGATAGTTTTGTGTTCTGTGAATTTGGGGGCGGTACAGTGACAAATGGCTGTAAATTTGTGGGTAAATTAGTTGTTGGTGGTGGGAGGGTCATGGCTAAATCTGAGGATGGTAAATCCGGGGATTTTGTGTTATGATTTGGGAGAGGTGAACTTAATACCCAGCGCGTGGGATTTTGTGCAGAAACTGGCTGTAATTGGACTTTGTTGACATCTATGGTAGTTCCTGGTTCTAGGTCTATGACGATGCGGGTAATGTTGGGTGTGAATTGGGAAACACGTACTTTCTGCATGGTGACAGGGTAGGATTTATTGGTGTCCACATTCCCTAGTTGAGTGTTTGGTAAATCTACAACTAAACGCGGTGGTTGATGCAAATAAAAATATTCTGGTTTTGTAGTTGCAGATAGGTTAATTTCTAATTTTTGTGATTTGGGGTTAAATTGCCATTTGTTTAGTTTAGCTGCTGTTGTTGTTGCTAGGGAAGTTGCAGTGCAGAGGTTCATGACTGCATATAGGCTGAAAATACTAATTGGTAATAAGTAAGATGATGATAGTTTTTTGGGTGTAAGTTGTTTGTACATGATGTTAATGGTTTTGTGATCGGGATGTTGGTTTTTTATCTGTTTGTGGTAAAGCTGTAAAATCTATATTTTGAGCAATTTTGTTGATTGTGATCTGTCCAGAAATGTTATTTTGATTTAGTGGTGACATTTGAATTTTTATTAGTTGAGTTTGATTTTTCTGAATATGGGGATTTTGACAGAAAATATCTGTGTTAATGTTTCCTGTTAGTGTTAGTTTTTGGTGATTGAGTTTACCTGTGAGGTTAAGGGGTGTGTTGGTGTCGTTGGTTTTGATTGGTGAGATGCTACCATTGATGTAAATTCCAGACTGTTGTATATTTAATACCAGTGTGTTCGATTTTTGGCAGTTTGGCAAGTTGCTGTTCAGTTGCAGATGGTAGATATTGTCAATTAAAGGGGTAGCACGAAGATTATTTTCACCGTAAGCAGTGACAGTTTTAAATAATATCAGTGCTGAGGCGATCGCCACACCGGAAATTGCGAAGAATTTAAAGTTAAAGTTGTTCATGATTCATAATTAGCTATTAGTCTATTCCCCATTCCCTATTCCCTATTCCCTATTCCCTATTCCCTACTACGAATTATTTCTTGGTTGTTATTTTCTGGTACTAAAGAACTCAAATGGGCGGTTACTTGACTGTAACGACGGGTAATAAGAAGAGAAGAACGACATTTAATTGCTAACTCATCGGTGTATCTTCCTAAAGTTTGTTTTTCAATTCCCCACGCGCGACTTGTACCGGCTATTGTTAGATCAACTTTTTCCGATGCTTCTACTACGGTTTGCATAATTTCTGGTTCGGTAATAGTTTTGATTTCTATGCGATCGCGTACATTCTCTGGTAATTTTTCAATCATGGCCTGTAGTTCATAACTTAATTCCTCTTGGCGGTTATTTGTTGTTAATACTTGCAAAATCTGTAACATACAAGTATCACGATTGATTAATAGTCTTAATGCTAAAATCAAAGCCAAGTCATCATGAATATTGCCAGAATAGGGAACTAATAAACTTTCTAGGCGATCGCCTCCCTTATCTACAAATACCGCTACATCTACGGGAGCAGTAGTTAAAATTTGTCCGACTCTTCCCCCTAAACGGTTATTACTAAAAGCTGGGCGGTGCCATCCCACAAGAATTAAGTCTGGTTGTTCAATTTGGGCAATTTGGGACGTTTCTCTAGCTACATTACTGGAAATTCGCACGATAGGATGGATGTAAGATCCGGTAATGGGGGGTTCTAAGGTATTAATTAATTCTTCTAATTCCTGACGACGTTCAATAATTAAGCGGTTTGCTTCTGTGGGTGTACTTTCAAAACCATAGTTTTCTTCTAATTCTATTAAACTCAAAGGATTAATAATTGCTGGTTGACGGTAGTTAATAGCTATAGCTACTGCTAATTGTACTAAGCCTTTTTGTGTACTGGGGTTAGCTACAGGTACTAAAATTCGATAGGGTGTAGCGAAAGATTCTACAGTTTCTATTACTTCTGTATTTGTTTCTGTATTTGTTTCTGGTTCTGTTTCTATATCTGTATCTGATTCGATGACATCTAATTTAATTAATCGTTTGGGATATGTCCATTCTAGTAACGGCGATGTCATAAATGTTGTGACTAAAGCCATAACTACTAACATGGTAAATAATAAAGGTGAAATTACACCTAACTCTAAACCAATATTTAAAACAATTAATTCGGTTAAACCGCGAGTATTCATTAACCATCCTAATGCCGATGCTTCCCGTTTGTTAATTCCACTCAGACGAGCAGCAACATAAGCACCAAAATATTTACCTGAGATTGCTACTGCTAAAACTAATCCACATAATAACCATAATTCTGGACGATTAAGTAAACCGATCTGTGTCCTTAAACCACTGTAGGCGAAAAATACAGGTAAGAGAAATATTAAAACGAAATCTTCGGTTTTTACAGCTATCTCTCGGATTAATTCTGCATTTTTGGGCATGACTGCACCTAATAAAAATGCGCCAAAAATTAAGTGAATACCGATGAATTCTGTTATCAGTGCTGAGGCAACTACTCCCATGTAAATTAATGCTAAAACCAGTTGGCTTAATTTACCTGCGCGACGGTAATGTTTCAGAAGACGTTTAAGAAACCATCTACCAACTGTAAACATGAAAGCAATATAAGCCAGACTTTCAATAATTGTCAGAATGGCTTTTTGATCAATACTACCATTCCGAGCTACGGCGATCGCCACAGCTAAAATACACCATGCTGTTACATCATCAACTGCTGCACAAGTTAAAGCTAATGTCCCTAAACGTGTACCTTGTAAATTATTTTCTGTAATAATTCTTGCCAATACAGGAAATGCTGTAATTGACATTGCTGCACCTAAAAATAAAGCAAATGCTGTAAAAGATACTGTTTCATTGGCAACTAAAGGATAAAGCAGTAAAGATAAAATTCCTGCTAAAGAAAATGGAACAATAATGCTGATATTAGAGGTTAAAACCGCTGCGGGTAAGTTACCGCTCAAATATTTCGGATTTAGCTCTAAACCAATCAAAAACATAAAAAATATCAGTCCTACCTGAGATAAAACATTCAGGAAGGGAATAGTTTCTGGTGGAAACAGTATAGCTGCTGTCTGGGGAGCAATTAGACCTAAAAATGATGGGCCTAACATAATTCCAGCTACAATTTCACCAATTACTAATGGTTGTTTAATACTTCTGAATGCTAATCCTACTAATCTGGATATTCCAATTACAATTAGCACTTCAACTAGAACAAGAATAACTGTGTGCATAGTTTCCTTGGTTACTAATACCTGGTTTTCCTAAGATGATTCTCTACATTATGGTAGAATGTCAACCTGGTGAAAATATAATGTAGGTTAATTACTATACTACTCTGTTAATAACATTCAATTATTAAGGAGATATGTAAAATTTGCGATTACATAGATAAAATCATCACCTCAGTCTGTAAATTTAAAATACATAAAATAAAAATGCTGGTAATTTTTCATGTTAATAACTGCAAAATTTGCTAAAATTATGGATAAAATATCCCCCTATTCAGCAAATAACTGTCAGCAATATTTCCTATTAGCTATGTGCAAATTATAGGTATTAAAAGAATTTAGAATTAGGTTTTGCAACGGGGACTTAAACGCCTAAATTTAGTTAAAAATTCGTCAATGATACTGTTAATTATTATTAAGTTTTTGCGTGGAAATCTTGTTAATACTTAAACTATGATGTTAAATTTTTAGTACAGCTATCAGCTTTGAAGATAAAACCTAAACATATTATCTACTGATTGTGTAAATAATACTGCTGACTGCTGATAGCTAACTACTGGATTTTTAATTTTTATAATTAATACTGTTCCTGATCTTGGGCTATTGGTGCAAGTAAAATCACAACAACTGTCAAAACCAAGAAAGCAAATGGGACGAGGAGGAACGAACTTAAGATAAATAATAAATTCCTCTGAGGCTGCTGCGATTGCTGCTTAATCATTTTTAATTCCTATTCCTAATCCTATCAATTTATTCTGAGGATGTTGTTAGGAAACTGGAAGTTGGATTTAAAAACTGTCTACTCTATAAATCGTCTAAAGTGATGTAGATTTTGTTAAAATTGAACAGACAAATAATTATTTTTATCCTCTTAGATGTTGGATATTTAGCATCATAAAAACATCGAAATTCATTAAAACTCTATTCCTTCTATCCAAGAGTGAATTTAATTTTTGTCCAACTACTGAAAAGGTAGGCAGTTAATGTAGCATAACTAAATGATTGTGTCAGCCAGGCAATGATTGATTTCTCAACATGGTAAAGACTAATAATGCAAAATCCGTACGCGAAGTTTTTAATATATCCCGATGGGCTATTAAATTTTCGTGGTTAACGGTGTGTTTTTGGATCGGGGTGACTGTAGCGGGTATTCTCGCTTTTAGTTCTCTTAAATACGCGCTATTTCCTGATATTACCTTTCCGGTAGTGGTGGTAAATGCTCAAGCACCCCTAACTTCTGCTTTAGAAACTGAAACTAAGTTAACTAAACCACTGGAAACAAGTCTCAAATCTTTGACAGGATTGGATAATGTCCGTTCTTCGACTTATCCCGGCCAAAGTGCGGTAAGTTTGTTGTTTGCTGTGGGTACAAATTTAGAAACTTCTACTCAAGAAACTACTAACGCACTGAAAAACTTAAAACTCCCAGATGGAGCTACTTATAAGATCATCCCTTTAAATCTGAATGAGTCATCAGTCATTAGTTATGCTATTGAAAACAAGTCAGGTAATTTGGATGATTTACAAAAGATCGCTGATCAGCAGATTTTACCGGCGATCGCCAAACTCCCAGGTGTTCTCAAAGTCTCATTACTAGGTTCACCCCCCAAATTACCACCTCTCAATCCTAGCAATAATCCCACAGCGGCTTTAACTCCACCAGGAGGAAATTTAGTCCGCTTTAATGGCAAAGATGCTCTCGCTTTTCAAGTTGTTAAAAAAGGTGACGCTAATACTTTAGAAGTAGTTAGTTTAGTAGAAAAGGAAGTAGAAAAACTTCGTGCTTCTCTACCAAATGTCACTCTCACCTTAGCCGCAACCCAAGCAGAATATATCCGCAAAGCTACCCAGTCAACTATAGATGCGTTGATAGAAGCGATTATTTTGGCAATTGTGGTTATTTTCCCCTTTTTATGGAATTGGCGAGCTACTTTAATTTCTGCATTGGCAATTCCCACATCTTTATTAGCTACCTTTGTGGTAATGGCTTTTTTTGGTTTTAACTTAGAAACCATTACTTTATTAGCTTTGGCTTTAGTTATTGGTAGTGTGATTGATGATGCTATTATTGATGTAGAAAATATTACCAGACACATCGAAGAAGGGCAAACTCCCCGCGAAGCTGCACATTTAGCCACCGATGAAATTGGTTTAACTGTTGTCGCTACTACTGCTACCGCTGTGGCGGTTTTCTTACCTATTGGTTTAATGGGTGGAGTTGTAGGACAGTTTTTTAAACCTTTTGGAATTACCGTTTCTGCTTCTTATATTGCTTCGACTTTAGTAGCAAGAACTTTATCACCAGTTTTATCTATTTATTGGCTCAAACCAGTTAATAAAAATGACTCATCTGGAGAAGTTAATCATAGATCAAATCAGTTGTTTCGTGGTATTTCTGCTCAACTTGGTAATTTTGGTGTTTACTTTACAGAATCTTACCGCAATTTATTATCTTGGTCTTTAAATCACCGCACCATAGTTATTATCTTGGCGGTGTTGAGTTTTGTGGCGGGTATTGCTTTAACTCCTTTCATTCCTAAAGGGTTTATTCCCAAGTTAGATCGAGGTGAGTTTAACATTACTTACACTGCACCTCTACCCAAAATTCCCGATTTAGCAGCATTACAGCAATTACAATCTCAATCAGGAAATCCTATTTCTTCCTCCGCAATTTCTAACCAACAATTACCAATTCCTAACCCTCTTAATGATTATTTGGAAGTAGCGAAAAAACTAGAAGCTGCTGTGATCAAATATCCTGATGTGGAAACTGTGTTTACTACTGTTGGTTCTCGCGGAGGTGAACCAAATAAGGGTATTCTCTATGTGAAACTGAAAAAAGATCGCACTTTGAAAACCGCAGAGTTACAAGATCAATTGCGTCAGAGTTTACCGCAAATTTCTGGTGTAACTACCAGTGTGGAAGATATTCAGTTTGTTGATACTGGTGGGGAAAAACCTTTACAGATAGCTTTAAGAGGTGATAATCTCAAAAGTTTGAGTGAATCTGCTAATGCAATTAAAGAACGAATTGCTAAAAATTCCGGTTTTGCAGATATTACTATTACCGGCAATACCAATGATGCAAATCAGGTTTTACAAATTGAGCGCCTGAATGAACAACGGGTGGTTTACATTAGTTCTAATTTGGGTCAAAATTTGACTTTGGGTGATGCTACAGATCAAATAGTTGCAGAAGCTAAGGATGTTTTACCTGCTGATATTACTTTAGATTTGGGCGGAGATTCTGCTAAACAAAATGAGGTGTTTGGTAGTTTTATTTCTACTCTGATTTTATCCGCTTTGTGTATTGTTGTTGTCTTGTTTTTACTGTTCAAAAGTTGGGTAGATCCTTTGGTTATTGGCGCTGCTCTACCTTTGGCAATTGTAGGAGCAATGTTAGCTTTACTCTTGACTAAGAGTGATTTTGGTATGATCTCTTTGATCGGTTTTGTGTTTTTATTAGGTCTTGCTAATAAAAATGCCATCGTTTTGGTAGACTACATTAATCAATTACGTCTTTCAGGTTTGCACCGCACGGAGGCAATTTTAAAAGCTGGTCCTGTAAGACTTAGACCAATTATGATGACTACTGTATCTACTCTGTTAGGTATGTTACCCATAGCTCTCGGTTTAGGCGCTGGTTCTGAGTTGCGATCGCCTATGGCCGTTGCTATTGCTGGTGGTTTGATCAGTTCTACTATTCTCAGTTTGGTTGTTGTTCCTGTTGTCTATGCAATTTTAGATGATTGGTTTCCTCGTAAGCAGTTTTTAGTTGATAGGTAACAGCATAATATCCCCGACTTCTTTCAGTTGATCATGAAAGTCGGGGATTTCATAATTTCACTATCTATGCTATATTGTTTCTATGTGAAGCCTGATGTCAGCAATTTCCAGGCTCAAAATACTTTTAAAACTTAAAAAAAATTAAAAAAAAGAAAAAAAAATTTCGATTTTTCGAGGTTCAACCAGTTGACTTTTTTCGCTGGAAGTGATATTTTTATAATGGGAATATAACCTTTTTTAAAAATTTTGCTTACACTCCATTATATTAGATACCATTATCATACCACGACCGGCTGCCCCTGAACCCTAAAAAACGAAATTTTTTTTTGAAAAAACTTATATAAAAATTGTTTTTAATAAACTAAAATTATCAGTTGAATCTCTTAAACCCTGTAAAACCTTTCAGTGAAGCTATTCTCAAAGAGTACGTGTTCCCAAAGGGTAGGAAAGAAAGTTCTAGAGAGATTTTGCAGTGGCAAGGTTGATTTTTTCAAACTCAGGATGCTACTCAATCAAAATTAATGTAACATTGATAACCAACAACAATCGCTGTATTTCTTATCTGTTCCCTGTCCTAACTATAAAATTTATTTTGCACGACTACTTCTGATTCATAACTTTGTGATGTTTTGGCTGTACCTGAAATTTATCTGAAAATCTTAAACAAGAATATTCTAATTTTAAATTAGAACTTTAAGATTTGCAGGATGTTGATTTTTGCTATTTGTGCTATATTGTTTCTATGTAAAGCCTGATGTCGCCAATTTCTAGGCTCAAAAGATTTTTAAAACTTTAAAAAAATTAACAAAAAGAAAAAAAATTTCGATTTTTCGAGGTTCAACCCGTTGACTTTTTTCGCTGGAAGTGATACTTTTATAATGGGAATATAACCTTTTTTAAAAATTTTGCTTATGATCCATTATATTAGATACTGTTATCATACCACGACCGGCTGCCCCTGAACCCTAAAAAACGAATTTTTTTTCAAAAAAACTTATATAAAAATCGTTTTTAATAAACTAAAGTTATTAGTTGAGCATCTTAAACCTGTAAAAATAAGAATAACATTTTCAGGAGTGAGAGGTGAATAAATGCGGGCATTTGTGACCGGTGGTACAGGTTTTGTGGGTTCTCATGTTGTGCGATCGCTATTGCAAGCAGGATATCAAGTAACAGCATTAGCAAGGGGAAACAGTAACTTAGGTAACTTACGAGGGTTAGAAATAGATATAGTCAAAGGTGATCTAAATGACTCAAATATCTGGGAACAAATGCGTGGTTGTAACTACTTGTTTCATGTAGCAGCCCATTATTCTTTGTGGCAAAAAGACCGAGAATTACTATATCTGCATAATGTTGAAGGCACAATAAATTTATTAGCCGCAGCCCAGAAAGCAGGAATAGAACGCACAATTTATACCAGTTCTGTAGCGGCTATTGGTGTGGGTAAAAATGGTAAAATTGTAGATGAAAGTCATCAAAGTCCGGTGGAAAAACTGGTAGGAGACTATAAAAAATCAAAGTTTTTAGCGGAACAAGTGGCGATCGCCGCAGCTAAACAAGGACAAGATATAGTAATAGTTAATCCTAGTAGTCCCATTGGACCATTAGACATTAAACCAACACCTACGGGAGATATAATTTTACGGTTTTTAAGAAAACAAATGCCGGCTTATGTGGATACAGGTTTAAACTTTATTGATGTTAGGGATGTAGCACAGGGACATTTATTAGCCTTAGAAAAAGGAAAATCAGGCGATCGCTACATTTTAGGTAATCAAAATCTCAGTCTCAAACAACTACTAGAAATACTATCCGACATCACCGGCATTAAACCACCGCAAATATCCGTTCCCAGCTTTTTACCATTAAGCGTTGCTTGGATAGAAGAGAAAATTCTTGCACCCATCGGTAAAACTCCCACAGTTCCCATAGATGGCGTTCGCATGGCACAGCAACCAATGTATTATGATGCTTCTAAGGCCATCCGCGAATTAAGTCTACCCCAGTCTTCTGTGAAAGTGGCACTTCAAGACGCGGTTGACTGGTTTGTTTCTAATGGTTACGTGAACAGTGAACAGTGAACAGTGAACAGTGATAACTGATAACTGACTTAAATTTGAGGAGTGTTAGCTAAATGGCAATTAATTTACAACAAGCAATTGATATCGGTAAGTATTTAGTCACACAGCGTTTTTTAGGAAGGAAACGCTTTCCTTTGGTATTAATGTTAGAACCATTATTTCGCTGTAACTTAGCTTGTTCTGGTTGTGGAAAAATTCAACATCCTACAGAGATTTTAAAACAAAATCTTACTCCAGAACAGTGTTTTGCAGCGGTAGAAGAATGTGGCGCACCAGTAGTTTCCATCCCCGGAGGAGAACCTTTATTACATCCACAAATTGATGAAATTGTCAAAGGTTTAGTGGATCGTAAAAAATATGTTTACTTGTGTACCAATGGTTTATTGCTAGAAAAAAATCTGCACAAATTTAAACCTTCTCCCTACCTTACCTTTAGTGTTCACCTGGATGGAATGCGAGAATGGCACGATCAATGTGTAGATAGAAAAGGAGTTTTTGATATTGCAGTTCAAGCAATTAAAACCGCTAAATCTCAAGGTTTTCGTGTGACTACAAACACCACAATTTTTGAAGGTTGTGATATCAAAGAAATGCAGGAGTTTTTTGACTTCCTCGATACTTTAGGTGTAGATGGAATGATGATCTCCCCCGGTTACAGCTACGAATGGGCCCCAGATCAAGATCATTTTCTGCAAAGAGAACAAACCCGCGCTTTGTTTAAGGAAATTCTCGCACCTTATAAAGCAGGTAAGAAAAACTGGAACTTTAATCATAATCCTTTGTTTTTAGATTTTTTGATTGGTGAAAAAGATTATGAATGTACTCCCTGGGGTAGCCCCAGTTACAGTGTGTTAGGATGGCAAAAACCATGTTATCTGTTGAATGAAGGTTATTATCAAACTTTTCAAGAATTGTTAGATCAAACTGATTGGAGTCAGTACGGAAGAGCTAGTGGTAATCCCAAATGTGCTGATTGTATGGTGCATTGTGGTTATGAACCTACCGCGGCGATGGATGCAATGCAACCGCAAAATATAGGCCGTTCTCTGGGTACTGTATTTGGTAGAGGATAACTTTATCAGTTATCAGTTATCAGTTATCAGTTATCAGCTTTTAGGATATAGGAATAATATTTGAATTTTGATAGCGTAGCGTGGCGTAAGCCATACAAAACTCCGTACACCTAAATCTTCCAAAACCCCTTTGCCTCTTGAATTAGTGCCTCTTGCCTGCCTACACAAATGATTTCACGAATCAAATCGGATTCCTATAGCTGATCTGGGTATTGACTGAATACTTACATTTTCCTTTTAAATACCCATGCAAAATCAGTATTTTTAACTATTAGTAATAGCATTTTTTAGACTGACAATTAGCATTAAACTAATTATAAAGTTTATATGAACTAAACATAATCTGATGAGTTATTCTTCATGTAAGGTGCATATTATGGGAATAATAGATTCACTCCTATCAACAGGCTATTATCATACTAATATTTTGTTATTTGATGCTTATTAGTATGTAATGTCGTAATTGGAATTAAAAAAATATTTTTACATAACCGTAAAAGAGATGTTTATTACAGATCACAAAACACAAATAGTAGATGTATAGATAAGTGAACAGCACATTAACAAAATACAAAGCTAATTTACTGGTAGTGGATGACAATCCTGATAACTTGCGTGTATTATCTGCAATTCTTAGTCAGGAAGGTTACAAGGTGAGAAAAGCGATTAGCGCAAAATCAGCCTTGAATACAATTAAGCTAGAAAGACCTGATCTTATTTTATTAGATATCAAAATGCCTGATATTGACGGATATCGGGTATGTTCAATATTGAAAGAAAGTCAGGAAACCCGTGATATTCCGGTCATTTTTTTAAGTGCTTTAGATAAAACAGACAATATGGTAAAAGGATTTGAAGTTGGAGGTGTTGACTATATTACAAAACCTTTTCAATTAGAGGATGTATTAGTTAGAATCAAACACCACTTAACCATTGTTAAACAAAGCCAAGAACTATTTGAACATAATCAGTTATTAATTAAAGAAATTCAGCAACGTAAACAAATAGAATCCAAACTAAAATTATTACTGACTACAATTAACTTAGTCAGCAAAGCTCCTAACTTGAATCATGCTTTTGCAGATGTTTTATCTGAAGTATGTCAAATGATTGGCTGTGATTATGGAGAGGGATGGATTTTTAATGAAAATGATCAGGGATTTAAACTAGGTCAAACATATTATGATGCTTCTGATCAAGTGCTGAAACTATTTCATAATTTAAGTTTAGATTATAGTTTTTCCTACGGAGTAAAATTGATTGGTAAGGTGTGGGAAAACAAACAACCAGAATGGATCGAAGATATTTCCCAATTAGATGAAGACCAATTTTCAAGAGTTAAATTAATTCAAAATACGGGATTAAAAACCGTATTTGCTGTTCCTATCTTTATAGAAGAAAAAGTAATAGCAATTATGTGTTTTTTCCTGCGTTCTGCCATTTCTTATAATCCAGAGATGTTGGAATTAGTTAATGCAGTAGCCTTAGAGTTAAGCGGGTTTATTGAACGTAAACAAACAGAGGAAGCACTAAAACAAGCAAATAAAGAATTACTAAGATTAGCTAATTTAGATGGATTAACTGAAATTGCAAATAGGCGTTGTTTTGATGAATCAATAGAACAGGAATGGTGGAGAATGAAACGGGATAAATTACCTCTTACTTTACTACTAGGTGACATTGATTATTTTAAACTATACAATGATTATTATGGACATCAAGCTGGTGATGAATGCTTGCGAAGAGTAGCAAAAGCAATGACAGAAAGCTGCCATCGTCCTGCGGATTTAGTCGCTCGCTATGGTGGTGAAGAATTTGCGATCCTACTACCTAACACTGATTTAGAAGGTGCAATTTATATCACTAAAAAAATTCAAACAGCAATAGAGAGAATAGCTATTCCCCATCAATGTTCTTATATTAGCACTCAAATAACTTTAAGTATTGGCATTGCCAGCATGATTCCTACCAATGAAACTTTACCAGAAGCGATAATTGCCGCTGCTGATCAAGCACTTTATCGAGCTAAATCTCAAGGACGTAATACTTACTGCATTTATAATAATGACGAATAGCTGAAACTATTCCCTATTCCCTATTCCCTATTCCCTACCTCCACGAAAAGACTTTCTCAGCAAACCCTAAGTAGGAAGAGATTTTCAGCGTATATAAAAAATACCCTTGGTGATTAACCAAGGGAAAATCAAATTACAAATAGTTAACAGGATCTTCCATACCTAATTCAACAAAAGCAGCTAACCGCAACCGACAGGAATCACAAACACCACAAGCTTGTTCACCACCAGCATAACAAGACCAAGTTAACTCCCAAGGAACACCTAATTGATTACCGAGTTGGATAATTTCTGTTTTTTTTAAATCAATTAGTGGTGCAACAATCTGAATAGGTTTTCCTTCTCTACCTTGCTTAGTACCCAAACGAAAAACTTCTTGCATTCCTTGGATATAATCGGGACGACAGTCAGGATAACCGGAGTAATCTAAAGCATTAACACCAATATATACCCGTTGTGCGCCAATAGTTTCAGCATAACCCAAAGCAAAACTTAAAAAAATTGTATTCCGGGCGGGAACATAAGTGACAGGAATATTTTCAGACATTTCATCAAGGGAACGGTCTTGAGGGAGGGCGATCGCAAGATCAGTCAAAGCTGAACCACCCCACAAACGTAAATCAAAATTTACGATTTGATGTTGGGTAACTCCCACAGATTGGGCAATTAGCATAGCAGACTGTAACTCTCGCTGGTGTCGCTGCTGATAATCAAAGGAAATAGCGTAACATTCACAACCATCAGCCCTAGCTTGATAGATAACCGTAGAAGAATCAAGTCCTCCAGACAACAGAATTACAGCTTTCATCATGGAACAAAATCTCAAAAAATCATTAACACCAATTTCCACCAAAAGGTGAGACAATCAACAAAATGCAACAAACAGAAAATTAAATTCAAAATGAAAAAAGTGATTTACAGTATTCATAGCAACATTGTTACAAACAATTTTGTAGAAAACTACATTCATTGATAATTTTACTTAAAAAGATGTAACTTACTTATCCCCAGACAATCAAGTAGTCGTCTTAACTACTAATTGCCTCAAAGAATCCTAATAACTCTCATGTAGTTATGGTCAGGATCGTCTAGTCAAGCAAAAGACACATTTTTTTATGTGTTCACCATAAACCGCAGTGCAATTAGTAACTACCTATCCAAAAATTAACAATATAGTGGGAACTGAATACAAACTTTGAAATTCTTTATAAATAGAACCACTATGTTACCATCTGGATGGTTTTAGACGGATTGCGCCTGGTAATTCAGTATAAATGCCAACGACCGTAGCGTCATCAAATTTGGTGGTTGAGGAGAAAATAATAGTGCAAAATAGCATATCAGTGGCAGAACCAAATCTATATTCACAACGTAACCAGCCACGAACGATTCGTATAGGCGTGATTGGTGTGGGTAACATGGGGCAACATCACACCCGTGTACTCAGTTCCATGAAAGATGTAGAACTGGTAGGAGTTTCCGATATTAACGTGGAACGAGGTCTAGAAACAGCCAGTAAATACAAAGTTCGTTTTTTTGAAGATTACTGTGATTTGCTGCCTCACGTAGATGCTGTATGTATTGCAGTACCAACACGTTTACATTACGCTGTTGGTATTAACTGTTTATTAGCAGGAATTCATGTTCTCATTGAAAAGCCAATAGCTGCCAGTATTTCCGAAGCAGAGTCTTTAGTCAACGCAGCGGCTGAATCCCAATGTATTTTACAAGTAGGACACATTGAGCGTTTCAATCCAGCATTCAGAGAACTAAGTCAAGTCCTAAAAACAGAAGAAGTTCTAGCTTTAGAAGCTCACCGCATGAGTCCTTATTCTGCCAGAGCTAACGATGTTTCTGTAGTGTTGGATTTAATGATCCATGACATTGATTTGTTATTAGAACTAGCAGGTTCTCCAGTAGTGAAATTAACAGCTAACGGTACTCGTTCCCTGGACTCTGGTTACTTAGATTATGTAACTGCCACCTTGGGTTTTGCCAATGGTATTGTCGCCACCCTCACCGCTAGTAAAGTCACTCACCGCAAAATTCGCCGCATTGTTGCCCATTGCAAAAATTCTTTCACAGAAGCAGATTTCCTCAAAAATGAAATTTTGATTCATCGTCAAAACATTAATCCCCACAACGATCATCGTCAGGTACTTTATAAACAAGATGGTGTCATAGAAAAAGTTTATACCACTAATATTCAGCCCCTGAGCGCGGAATTAGAACATTTTGTCAACTGTGTTCATGGTGGTAATCAGCCTTCCGTTGGTGGTGAACAAGCTCTTAAAGCTCTGAGATTAGCCAGTTTAATCGAACAAATGGCCGTAGAAGAGAGAGTTTGGAATCCATTGGAATGGGAATCAGAATCTAGAGTACAGTCTTTAACCCCCACAGTTTAACAAGAGAGTATCAATCACAGTGTAGGAGTATAGAAACAAGATTTTATATTTCTTGATACTTCATTATCTATCTCCTTAACTGTAGTGATGATCAGAGAAAATTGAGTCTCTCTGAAACGCCTTCTGAATTGATTATGCCACTGGCAGAAGTTACTACCAGTTCATATCAACCAGGAGGTTTAACAATACTTAGGGTTAGCTGAAGGGAACAGTTGACAGTTGACAGTTGACAGTTGACAGTTGACAGTTGACAGTTGACAGTTGACAGTTGACAGTTGACAGGTGACAGGTGACAGTTGACAGGTGACAGTTAGTTAATTGTTCCCTGTTCCCTATTCCCTATTCCCTATTTCCTATTCCCTATTCCCTGATAATTGGTAACTAATAATTTCCTATCGCTTACAATAAACTTTGACGTATTTCTAGCTACACTTAACCCAAGATAAAATTTGTCTGATCTTACATTTTTGTAAGATAGGCATGATAACTTTTTACAGTTAAGTAACCACATAGGAGCTTTCATGACAGAACAACCACCCGTAGCCAACCCCATTAATGCCGCTGCTATTCCCATGAATAAAATTACGGCAACTCCCAGCCCCATCAACAATAATCAGAATAAACCTGCGGGGGGATCAGGGAAAAACATTCTCAGTGTTGATTTAGGTAGAACATCCACCAAAACTTGTATTGGCCGTGATCCTGGTGATGTGGTTTTCATTCCTGCCAATGTTAAACAAATGACAATGGAACAAGTACGGGGCGGCGTTTTTGAATCGAAAATGACTGATCCATTGATGGACTTATGGCTGGAATATCAAGGTAATGGATATGCTGTAGGTCAGTTAGCTGCTGATTTCGGTGCTAATTTGGGAGTTGGTCAATCTAAGGTAGAAGATGCTTTAACTAAGGTTTTAGCAGCTGCTGGTTACTTTAAGCTCAAGGACGAGATTTCTGTCATCGCCGGTCTGCCTTTTCTCTCTTTAGAACAGTTTGAAAAAGAAAAAGCTCAGTTAATCAGTCTCATCACTGGGCCTCATGTCATGAATTTCCGTGGTGAAACTGTATCTCTAAATATCACCAAAGTTTGGGTGATGCCAGAAGGCTATGGCAGTCTACTATGGTCTGAAGCTCAACCTACTAAAGCTACCACTATGCCTGATTTTACAAAAGTATCTGTGGGTATAGTTGATATCGGCCATCAAACTATTGATTTATTGATGGTGGATAATTTCCGCTTTGCTAGAGGTCTTTCTCAAAGTGAAGACTTCGGAATGAGCAGTTTTTATGAAATGGTAGCAAAAGAAATTGAAGGCAACGTTGATAGTCAATCTTTAGCTTTAATTTCTGCGGTGAATAAACCCAAGGGTGAGCGTTTCTATCGTCCCAAAGGTGCAAGTAAACCCACTAACTTAGATGATTTTCTGCCTAACCTGACAGAGCAGTTTTCACGGGAAATTTGCGCTCGTGTGCTGGCTTGGCTACCAGAACGGGTAACAGATGTAATCATTACCGGTGGTGGTGGTGAGTTCTTCTGGGAAGATGTACAGCGTCTACTTAAAGAAGCTAAGGTTAATGCCCATTTAGCCGCTCCTTCTCGCCAAGCTAATGCTTTAGGGCAGTATATTTATGGAGAGGCGCAATTGTCTGCTAAGTCGCGCAGCTAGGTAATAAAACTAATGTTCCAATGGTCAAAAAAGGTAGTTAAATCGGTCACTTTCAATCCAGAAATTGCTGATGAGAGCTTGTTAGCACAGATAGAAAGTTACTTAGAGGCAGAGCCGGAAAAGACTTTCAGTGACCTTTGTAAAGAAGCTCTTTGGAAAGCTTTGTGTGTACCGGAATCTGTACGACCTTCTCCAAATACGGCGACATCACCCACTGACTACCAAATCAGTGAGTTAAAACGTCAAATAGCTGACCTTGAGGAACGTTTTTTTGCTAAGGAATCCAATCGTTTACAAACGATGGAAGGCCAGATACTACAACTGACTCAACAAGTGGCACAACTGGCAATTATGGTCAGTCAGGGGGTTGCCACTCACCAGTCAACTTCATCAGTACCCGTAGTAGAGGCGGTTAATAATCCTCCTTCTACCCCCGATCCAGCACCCCAAGAAGTTGATCCTGTGATCAGTCGTCTGAGTCAATTCCTGGATGATTTCTAAGAAAACAGCAAATTTATAAGCGTTTTTACAAGATCGGGAATTTTGAGAAGTCTATTATTTACACCCAGGAGTTGAAAATATTTCTGGGTGTAATCTTTTCAGTTATCAGTGATCAGTTATCAGTTGAAGAAGGGAACAGGGAACAGGGAACAGGGAACAGGGAACAGGGAACAGGGAATAGGGAATAGGGAACAGAGGGAGAAAGATAAATAACCTAATGACTCATGACTAATGACTCATGACTAATGACTAATGACTAATGACTAATAGCTAATGACTAATAACTAAGAACGCATTTTCCAAAAGTAGCTAGATAGCATATTTGTGAGAATGTGGGCGATGATGGGTACTAATAAGTTACCTGTGAATAAAGCACTATAGGCTAATAGGATACCGATGATGGTTGCCCAAATTACATAAGGCCACTGTTCTGCACCGCTGAGATGTAAAACTCCAAAACACATACTGGAAACTATGACAGCTATGTGATTCGCTCCCAATGCTGGTAGCATCACACCACGAAATAATAGTTCTTCGCTTAACCCTGGTAATAACCCTAACCAAATTAAATCAGGTAAAACTAGGGGTTTAAGTACCATTTCTAAATAGTAATCAGCACTTTGACGATAGGGAGTAAAGAAGCGATATGTTAAACCGCTTAACAGGGTGATGATGACACCTAACCCTAGTCCTATACATAAATCTATTGGCGACCAATACAATCTAAATAAGGGAAAGTTGCCAAAACGTAACCATAATTTGGCGACTATCCATAAAACAATTGCTGTTGCACCAATGGCTACTAGCACTTGTGTGCGGGATAGTTCGGGTATTTCTGGTTTTTGCTTTTGTTGTTCAATCACAGGCTTTTATCAGTTATCAGTGTAAGAAGGGAATAGGGAATAGGGAATGGGGGGAAAATATTTTTTCAATAACTCCTAATTAATGAGTTAGGGTTAATACCTGCTTTGTGGGCGACTAGGACACCTACGGCTTCTAAATAAGAGTTTACCTGTATAGATTTAATTCCTAATGTTGGTGCAGGAACTTGTATCAAAGTTTTATTTTCTGTAACAGTTATTATTTGACATTGCTTTTGACTTAAACTCAGTAAGGTGCTGCTACCACAAGCGCTTGCTGGTACTATAACTGCATCAACTTGATCTGCCCATATATCTGCTTGTAAAGAATTGCTAATTTCTCTACTGGTGATGAATTGGGGGGCGCGACTCAAGCCAACTAGAACACAGGGGAGAAATGTATAACCTATTTCTTCGGCGGCTGAAAGGGGTGATAGGTCGGGATCTGGGGGTTCTGTGGCTAGGGCGGGTGCATGAGCGCAGGGAATTTGAAAATTACGCACTAATAGGTGACTAATGACGGCTTCTGCACCTGCTAGGGGATCTACGCCTTTGCCATGACGGTAGTTTTGGCTGGCTTCTTCATCTATGTTATCGGGAAATCGAGCAATTACGGCGATCGCCTCGGCTCTTTCTTCTCTGATTAATTTTTCTGCACCTCTTAATAAACTGTCTGGGTTGCCTATTGTTCCCCAACTTGTGCCAGATTCAGAAATACGTAATTCTACGTTTAGTGGTGCATCTGTAATTACATGATTTGTGATGTTTAATCCTAGTGTAGCTCTGGCTGCGTCTGCTGTTTGCAGGTGTCTGAGCATTAATTCTGGTTCGATTCCCTGGTCTAAAAGTAAACCCACTCTGTTACTATGTACTGGTCTTAAACCCCATTCTCCCGCTGCAAATTTATCTAAACTATATCCTTCTACATAGAATGAGTTAGAAATGTTCCAATATAAGCTTGCACCGTTTAAAACGTTAGGATGAGTGATCAGGCGATCGCATACCTGTGATATTACTCTAGCTACTGGTAATGCGTCACCGGCATAACCACCAATAGCAGCACCAATACCAGTAGGTATAATTAGAATTGCTGTATATGGACGTTTGACGATCATAGTTAGGAGTTTTATAGCAGAAGGCAAGAGGCAAGAAGCAAAAGGGTTTTAGAGAATTTAGGTGTACGGAGTTTTTTTCAAAAATCAAATATTATTCCTATAGAAAAGTCAGAATATCCAATAAATGATGAATGATCATATCTACAGCAGTTTTGACTTAAATGAGGTACAAATTTACATCAAAAAACCTGACACCAAAAGGATTTTCAAGCTGATAGCTGACCGCTGATAGCTGAAAGCTGCTGTATTGTTTGATATTATTTGATTAAGATAAAATATCAAATTTTGAAATATTTGAAAATTTTCAAAAGCGTTGCTAATTTTGATTTAATTTAGTCTATTTATTCTCATGTAGCAACGCCTCGTTATCAAATTATTAGTTTAATTAGCTGTGTCTGTAGTCACAACAGCTTCTACAGTTACTTTTTCTGTTTCAGCATCTACAGCAGTAACCGCCCAGCGTAAAGGTTCACCTTGCTTTTTAAGTTCTGATTCAATGGCTTTTTGTAATTCTGTAGGTGTTTCTTGAGCGTCAATTTCCGCAGTAATAAAATGAGTAGTCATGGTTTTAAAAAGTCAAATGAGTGTAATTTATATCATACAGTTTATCAGGGTAATTGGGAAGTGATAATTAGTAAAAATCTATAAAATCAAGATAGTTACCAATCACCAATTACCCATTACCCATTACCAATTACCTAATCTTTACCAAATTGTTTTTGATAAACTACTTCTTCTTTGTCTGTTTCAATTTTCAAATCAGAAAGAGGTTTAGAAACACAAAGTAAAGCATAACCTTGTGCTTGTAATTCTGGACTTACACCCATACCCTCAGATTGATCTACTTTTCCTTCGGTGATCAAAGCTGCACAAGTTGTACAAACTCCTGCATGACAAGAAGCGGGTAATTCTAAACCTGCTTTTTCTGCAACTGCTAATACAGTTTCATTTTCTGGAACTTGCAAATTATAAATAGTTCCTTGGTGGTTCAGTTCAACAGCGTAAGTCTTGGTCATATATCAAAGCAGAGTCTTTCAATGAATAACTAATGGATTCTATATTTTATCTGATATGATGCCAATTTCACAATGTTTATTTTAACTGCTATTTTAACCGATAATTACTGCTTACTGTTTCATGCTGACGGTTTACTAAAGATAATCATTTCATTACCTACTACTGGACTACGAGCAATTAATTTATGTTGAGAATCTAAAATTTGTAAATGTGTAAAATCTAATTCTTGGGAACGTTGTAATATTTTTGCTGCTAATTTTTTTTGTACTGGTTTTTCTAACTTATACCAATAATCATTAATCGTAATTATTAAATCACTGGTTTCTAAATTAGTTTGAATGGAATTTATCATATTAATATTAATTTTTTCATCTTCCTGATTTTTGACTGTGATCACCGCAATTTCCACTAATTGATTTTCGATATTAGCTATTAAATTTTGTTCAGGAGTTAATTCAACAATGGGTGTAGGTTCTGGTTCTGGTTTTATTTCTTCTCTTTCTGGTGTGGGTTGAGGAGTTAATTCAACAGTGGGTTCTGGTTCTAGTTTTGGTTCTATTTTTGCTGTGGTTTCTGGTGTAATCACTTCCTGTACTGGGGGGAGGGTGGCAACTTCAGTAGATTTAGGAGTAAATAAAAACGTAATTATTCCTATTATAACTATTGCCAAAATACCCAAAATTACCGTTAAAACTCCATCTGAGACATTATTAGAAACCTTGGATGGTAAAAATAAACGAAATGTCTGTAAGAATTTATCCCATCTTAACAACAACAGTTCTAAAAAATTACGCTTTTTAACTGTATTTTTTGGTTGTTCTGTTTCTAACTTGACAACAGTATTCTCTAATACTCCAATTGTTCCTTTTAACAACTGGATAATAGTCCCTTTCCAAAATGGTTGATTTTTCTGGTAAGGTATAGGAGAAGATGATGGTTGAGATGTATTTTTTGACCGATTTCGTGGTTTTCTTTGCTTGTCTTGAGACATGGAACTTTTACCCAATTTCCTGATTCAATCAAGGATATCAAGATTGAAAACTAACAAGTCTTTTATTTTATCATTAGTACCGTTACTGGAAAATATTCATTTATGAAACTTAAACGTCGTCAATTTCTCATTTTTAGTGGACTTAGCACCATTGCTTCTAGTTTTTTAGGATGGAAACTGAAACATCAAAATTATGAAAATCCATTTTTAGAAACTGCTGTAGCTGCAAATCCTAAATCTAAAGATTTACTACTTAGATTTGTGTCTGTTGCGGATACAGGAACTGGTGCGAGGGGACAGTATTCAGTAGCAAAAGCGATGAATTCTTATCATCAGAAAAAGCCTTATGATTTAGTAGTTTTAGCTGGAGATAATATTTACAATAACGGAGAAATTGAGAAAATAGAAGCGGTTTTTGAAAAACCTTATCAACCTTTATTAAAAAAAGGGGTGAAATTTCATGCTTGTTTGGGAAATCACGATATTAGAACTGAAAATGGTGATCCACAGGTAAAATATCCTGGTTTTAATATGCAAGGAAAAAGGTACTATACCTTTAGTAAAAATAATGTGCAGTTTTTCGCTTTAGATACAAATGGTAACGCAGATTGGAAAAATCAGTTAATTTGGTTAGAAAAAGAATTGAGTTCAAGTAAAGCGAAATGGAAAATAGTTTTTGGTCATCATCAGATTTATGCTTCTGGTCATTATGGAACTAATTCCAAACTGATTCAAACTTTCACACCTTTATTTAAAAAGTATGGTGTGCAACTTTATATCAATGGCCATGAACATCATTATGAACGCACTCGTGATATTAATGGAACGACCTATTTAATATGTGGTGCGGGTGCGGGAAATCGTCCGGTAGGACGTTCTGAATGGACTGAATACTCAACAAGTAATTTAAGTTTTGCAGCTTATAATGTCTATGCAGATAGAATTGAAATCAGTGGTATTGGGACTGATAACAAAGTTTTTGATCAGGGGGTAGTTAAGTTATAAATTAGTCATCAGCTATCAGCTATCAGCTATCAGCTATCAGCTATGAAAATAAAATCTGAATACTGAATATATGATCTATTCAATGTGTAAATCATAATGCTGACCGCTGAAAGCTGACTGCTAAGAAATTTTAAAACTGCCGTAAAAAACGCAAATCGCTATTATATAAACGGCGAATATCATCAATTTGATGTAAAACCATAGCAAAACGTTCTACACCAAAACCGGCGGCAAAACCACTATAAATTTCCGGGTCATAACCCACAGATTTTAAAACATTAGGGTCAACCATACCGCAACCCATAACTTCTAACCAGCGGCCATTCCATTGTAGGTCTACTTCCGCAGAGGGTTCAGTAAAGGGAAAATAACTAGCACGGAAGCGGATGGGTAAGTCACCAAACATAGCTTGTAAAAATACTTTCACAGTACCTTTCAAGTCAGTAAAAGTTAAACCTTCATCTACTGCCAAAAGTTCAATTTGATGGAATACAGCGGAGTGGGTAGCGTCTACATCATCTCGCCGATAAACCCGACCAGGTGCAACAATTCTAATGGGTGGTTCTTCCTTTTCCATGTAGCGAATTTGCACCGATGAGGTGTGAGTACGGAGCAAATTACCATCTGGTAAATAGAAGGTATCTTGCATATCGCGGGCGGGGTGGTCAGGGGGAGTGTTGAGAGCTTCAAAATTATAGTAGTCAGTTTCCATTTCTGACCCTTGAGCCACCGTGTAACCCAGACCAACAAAGATATCTAGAGCTTGGTCAATGATACCATTGAGGGGATGAACCCGACCTTGGGGGTGGTAGATACCAGGCATAGTGACATCCAGAGTTTCCGCCTCTAGCTGTGCTTGAATTTTGGCAGATTCTAAAGCGGCACGTTGCTGATCAAGACTGTTTTGTAAGGCTTCTTTCACAGTGTTGGCGATCGCCCCAATTTTAGGACGTTCTTCCGCGCTCAGTTTACCCATATTGCGTAAAAGTTCGCCCAATTGGCCTTTTTTCCCCAGATAGTTAATTCTCAATTCTTCTAAACCTTCCAGGGTATTGACAGCGGCGATCGCCGCCACTCCATCCTGCTGCAATGCTAAAAGTTGATCCTCTAAATTGCTAGTCATTAGTTAGTAAATGGTCATAAATTATAGATTAGTGATCAGTTATTAGTAGTCGGTGGCAAAATGTCAACAGCTAACAACTGACGCAGGACAATTAACCTTAACAATGTGCCATGAACCAGTCAATGGCAAAAGTTAAAGTATCATCTACATTTACCAGTGTAGAAGCTGATCAACCATGAAAAATATTTTTCTGGTAGGTGTGACCAAAAACACTGACAAGAAATTATTCACTATTTATTAATGACTAATCAGCAATTACCAAAGACCGATTACCAATGAGCAATGAAGTTACTAATTAGCAATGATGACGGCATTTCCGGCTTGGGCATTCGCACCTTAGCCAATACCTTAGCCGAAGCGGGTCATGAAGTAAGTGTGGTTTGTCCAGACCGGGAAAGATCCGCAACTGGTCATGGACTCACCTTACATCAACCCATTCGCGCCGAAGTGGTAGGAGCATTATTTCATCCTTCTATTAGTGCTTGGGCTTGTGATGGCACACCCTCTGACTGTGTGAAATTAGCTTTGTGGGCATTACTTGATTCTCCCCCAGACTTGGTATTATCAGGAATTAACCAAGGTGCGAACTTAGGGACAGAAATTTTGTATTCTGGAACTGTTTCTGCGGCAATGGAGGGTATGATAGAAGGTATCCCCAGTATTGCTCTGAGTTTAACCAGCTACGACCACAAAGACTTTAAACCAGCGGCTAAGTTTGCTAAACTCCTGGTAGACCAAATAGCAGCACAATCAGTTAGAGATTTAATGTTACTTAATGTCAATATTCCTGCTGTGGCATGGGAAGAAATAGCTGGTGTTACCATCACAAGACAAGGTATCAGACGCTATACAGATGTCTTTGATAAGCGCATTGATCCACGTGGTAAAACTTACTATTGGCTTACAGGAGAAGTGTTAGAGGATGTAGAACTGCCAGCAGATTTGAATGTAGGTGAAAATGTGCCTATTGATGTAGAAGTTATCCGTAAAAATTTTATTAGTATAACCCCCTTGCAATATAATCTCACTTATACCAGTGGTCTGCAAAAACTAACTCAATGGGATTTTAAACTTAGATAAATTTTTGCGGTATTTGCTGATAAATTGGTCTAAATTGAACAAAACCCGGTAGAAATACCAAGATCAACACAGTAACTACTTGAAAGTCATCCATAACGGATAGATTCCGGTTAATTACGAGTTTCGGTGTATATTGTTTAACTCATGATGAAATTTTACAAAATGGGGTCAACAGAATAACCTGATGTAAGAAACCAGAAATTGGCAAACAAAACTATTGACCTAGTTCAATTTATACTCATAGTATGCTTTATTACCAAAAGGTACTTTATAATCAGATTGGTAAGAAAGCGTAGACTAGAAAATATAAAAAGCATTTTTTTGATTTATCGCCCGCTCAGTCCAGCAACCAACACCCATGTCTAGGATAGAGAACCAATTTACCGTACAATTTTGGGGCGTTAGGGGCAGCATCCCCTGTCCTGGTCCACATACCGTCCGTTACGGAGGTAATACCCCTTGTGTTGCCATGCAAGTGGGCGGTAAAAGATTGATTTTTGATTGTGGAACAGGAGTCCATGTTTTGGGTCAGTATCTATTGACTCAAATGCCCGTAGAAGGTCACATCTTCTTCACCCATTCCCACTGGGATCATATGCAGGGGTTTCCGTTCTTTACCCCGGCTTTTATTAAAGGAAATAACTTTAATATTTATGGTGCGATCGCCCCAGACGGCTCAACAATTGAGCAGCGCCTTAATGATCAAATGCTCCATCCCAATTTCCCAGTCCCTTTACAAATCATGCAGTCCAACTTGGATTTTCATAATATTCAAGCTGGAGAACCAATTCACATTGATGATATCACCATAGAAACAGCATACCTCAATCATCCAGGGGAAGCTGTAGGATACAGAGTTAACTGGCGTGGTGGAGCAGCAGTGTACATTACAGATACAGAACATTATCCCGATAAATTAGACGAAAACGTACTGTGGTTATCACGGAATGCTGACGTTTTAATTTACGATTCTACCTACACAGACGATGAATATTATTCATCCAAAGCGCCTAAAATTGGTTGGGGACACTCGACATGGCAAGAAGCTGTGAAAATAGCTCAAGCTGCTAACGTCAAAACTCTTGTGATCTTCCATCATGATCCATCGCACAATGATGATTTCTTGGATGATGTAGGTCAACAAGCGGCTGATAAATTTCCTGGTGCAATTATGGCGCGAGAAGGTTTGGTACTCCAAGTTTCAGTTTTAGATTCGGTATCTGAGACTTTACCTATCAGCAAATCATGACATAAAATCTGGGTAAAAATTTAAAATTCATCTATTCTGTGGATTGGGAAACCTACGGTGTATGCCCAGCGTCACTTTTGAGTAGTTGATATTGCTATTTATATGTAGATTTAGACTAGATTGGTGATATATAAAGCTACTAGCGTCATTCCTGAGTTGTAATGTAGGTGAAGCAAGGGGTAGATTTCTGAGTTTTCACCTCTTTAAACAGGCTTATTTGCTTTGTATTGAGCTAACCAGTAGAAAAAGTGACTGATAGCAACGACAGATACAATAAAAGTAAGTAAACGCTAATAGTAAAGATAAACCTAAAATCCCAGAATCCAAGTGCTAAATTTGTCTAAAAATGGGTGTTCTGTGTGGGTTGCTGCTTCAACAGAACAGCTACTGACACCAACTGCTGTTGCTCTTGGTAAGTTTGATGGTGTTCATCTTGGCCATCAAAGAGTAATTCAACCAATTTTGCCTTCAGCAGCGGTTGAAAATGGGCGGGAAGATAGGGAGAAATATTCAAAATACTTACCTGATCATCCAACTGCATCATCAACTGTACCAAAACCCCAAAAATCTAAACCCATATATTCCACAGTCGTCACCTTTGATCCTCATCCCCAGGAGTTTTTTAGCGGCCAGCGTCGTACCCTGTTAACACCCTTGGAGGAAAAAGTGGAACAATTGCAAAAGCTAGGTGTTCAACAACTGGTATTATTACCCTTTAATCAAGAATTATCTGCCCTTTCTCCAGCAGAATTTGTTGAAAAAATCCTGGTTCAACAATTGCAATGTCAAAAAATCAGTGTGGGAGAGGATTTTTGTTTTGGTAAAAAACGCGCAGGTACAGCCCAGGATTTACAAACCATAGCAGCCAGTTACAATATACCTGTAACTATTGTTCCTATTCAAACGGATCAAGATCAACCACTACAAGAAATTAATTGTACTCACAATAGTTATTTAACGGATGATGGCAGAATTAGCACCTCATCAATTCGCCAAAGTTTAGAAATTGGAGATGTCAGCAAAGCTAACCGTTTATTAGGAAGAGCTTACAGCTTAACTGGTGTAGTAGTCACAGGACAAAAGTTAGGTAGAACAATAGGTTTTCCCACAGCTAACCTACAACTACCAGAGGATAAATTTTTACCCCGTCAAGGAGTTTATGCTGTCAGGGTTTTTATTCACAGTCAAACCCCTGATACTGATCCTGTGCAAAAAATAGGCGTGATGAATATTGGCAACCGTCCCACCGTCAATGGTACAAATTCATCCATAGAAGTAAATATATTTGATTGGTCTGGTGATTTGTACGGACAAAAATTAGTAGTAGAATTAGTAAAATTTTTACGTCCTGAACAAAAATTTGCTAATTTAGAAGCCCTAAAAAATCAAATTCAGCTTGATAGCACCATAGCTAGAGAAATTTTAAGTAGTCAATACTGAATTTACGTGATTTATAGGGAACAATTTATGTAAGGAGTCAGAAGTCAGGAGTCAGGAGTCAGGAGAATAAATTGCTACCAATTACCAATTACCAATTACCAATTACCAATTACCCATTACCTAAAGAGAATGAGAGAAAAAATTGACGTTTTAACCCAAAATCTAGCTCGTACCATCGTTGGTAAAAATGAGGCTGTACGCTTAGTATTGGTAGCTTTATTGGGTGGTGGTCATGCTTTATTAGAAGATGTACCTGGTGTGGGTAAAACCCTACTAGCTAAGTCCTTAGCGCGTTCTGTAGATGGTAAATTTCAACGTTTACAATGTACTCCCGACTTACTTCCTACAGATATCACAGGTACAAATATTTGGAATCCGAAAAGCGGTGAATTTTCCTTTATGCCAGGCCCTGTATTTGCTAATGTTTTATTAGCAGATGAAATTAACCGTGCTACTCCCCGTACCCAGTCAGCTTTGCTGGAAGTAATGGAAGAACGTCAGGTGACAGTGGATGGTGTATCTCGTGCTGTTCCCCAACCATTTTTTGTAATTGCAACTCAAAACCCTGTGGAATATCAAGGAACATTTCCTTTACCAGAAGCACAAATGGATAGGTTTATGTTGTCTTTGAGTTTGGGTTATCCTTCGGAAACTGAAGAAATGCAAATGTTACAAAATCTGCAACAAGGTGTACAACTAAGTGATTTACAACCTTGTATTAGTTTAGAAGAAGTTGATCAATTACGTCATCTTTGTTCTCAGGTAAATATAGATAAATCTCTACAACAATACATTTTAGATTTAGTACGGACTACTAGACAGGATGAAGAAATTACTTTAGGTGTTAGTCCTCGTGGTACGGTTGCATTACAAAAAGGATCTCAAGCATTAGCTTTTATTTTAGGTAGAGATTATGTAATTCCTGATGATGTGAAATTTTTAGCACCTTATGTTTTGAGTCATCGTTTAATTCCTAGAGGTGGAAGGAATGCGAAGACTGTAGTTGATCGGATTTTGCGATCTGTGGCAATTCCTTAAAGGTGAGAGGTGACAGGTGACAGAGGTAAAAGTTTATTTTTGTATAGTTACATCTTGCACCTGTTACAAATATAATAAATTTATTTGATAAAAAGATAGTTTATAATTATGCAGAAAATTACTATCAGAAACTTTGGTGCTATTGAATATGCAGAGATTGAAGTTAAGAAAATCTTGGTTTTGATTGGTGAGCAAGCAAGTGGTAAAAGCACTATTGCCAAATTAATTTATTTTTTTAAATCATTAAGGGATGATTTGTTTAGTCAAATTTATCAGGATACACAGAAGGATTATTTTCACACTCCTTCAGACCTTATATTTCCTCTAAGAGAAAAATTTTACGACTTTTTCGGTTCTACATTTCATATTCCTAATTTTGAAATAAAATTTGATTACAGTGTTGAGGATGATAAATGGCTAAAACTCAGCTTGGATCATCGCAAAAAACTTTATCCTGAGTTCAGCCATAATTTTTTGAATGAGAACTTTAAATCTTCAGCAAGTACAATTAAAAAACTTTTTCAACAAGGTTTAAATACAAATAATATTCACGAACAATTGACTCATGAGCAAAATGAAATTAGATATGCTCAAATGCTTTCTAGATTATTAAACGATTTATTTGAAAGTAATCAAACAAATTCTTTATTTATTATTGCGGGTAGAAATGCTACTGTAAGTTATTCTGATTTGTTTCAAAAATATTTGTTTGCAAGTGTTCAGAGTAGTCTAGAAGAAAATAGCAAGATAAAGAAATTCCAGCGCAAGGAACAAACCATAGATGAAACATTAATGTTAAAGTTTATGGAAAAAGTAGGAAAACTAAAAGATATTTTCAAAAAATTTGGAAACATCGAAGAAATAATTGAGATTTATGAAGAAGAAGAAGATGCAAAACAAAAATTATATGTGGTCAAAACTAAGATAGAAGAAATATTAAAAGGAGAATATCGAATTGATAATAGAGGTGAGAAAATTGTATTTAATAAAGTAACTGAAGAGTTTGTTTATCTTTCTAATGCTTCATCTGGACAACAAGAATCTATCAGGATTTTACAAGATATATTCCTGAATATTCTTGATGATGCAAAGATATTAAGAATAATAGAAGAACCAGAAGCACATTTATTTCCTGTTGCTCAAAAGCAAATGATTGAGTTATTATCTTTAATGGTTAATCAAAATGACGATAATCAACTCATCATCACCACTCATAGTCCTTATGTACTTACAGTTTTTAATAATTTACTTTTTGCAAATAGAGTAGTTGAAAAGAATCCCTCAGCAGAATCAGAAGTAGCAGAAATTATCCCTCAAGATTGTTGGTTAAATGCTAAGGATTTTTCAGCTTATTCATTGGGTAATCAATCTAGTGATGAAACTACGAATTACTGTGAATCTATTTTTAATACTGAAAAAGGTACTATCCAACAAAATTATTTGGATACTGTTTCCGAAATTTTGGGTGGTGATTTTCAGGCTTTGTACAGTATCCACTCTAAAACTTTTAAAAGAAGATGAGCAAATTTGACGATATTAAAGAACTGCTATCAAATGCGTTCCCTAATTTTGCTGATATTCTACAAATTGAATTGAGAGAAGAGTTTTCAGTTACAGACTACAAAGGACAATCTTTTATTATTCTCAGTATTCAGTTTGAGGATAACACATTTTTTATTAGTCTAAATGGTGTGGAAACAATAGTCAATGGTTTTGATAGCCGCAAGTTATTTAATATCATGAATGCTACAAAAGTTGCTTTTATTCCTATTGATGGAAAACAAGGACTTTTGAGATTTGATGACTCTCACTGTGATTTTGTATTTTTTGATGAAACTGATTTTTGTTTTGTAGAATTAAAATTAAATGCCGAAAGCGAAGAAGAAAGAGCTATACGTAAAAATAGAATAAAAGCTATTGGACAATTAAAAAATACTATTGATTTATTTAATGATAAACTAGGAAGAAATTATGCAGGATTGAATTTAGAAGCTTATGTTTGTACTCCTGAATTTTACCCTAGATTCAATGCTAGTTGGCAAAAATTGGCGATAGAGTTTGTAGAAGAGTATGAAGGTATCGAACTTTTTGAAAGGAATAATAAAACCTGTAAGAAAATATAAATTCAGACAACAAATTATAATAAAATCTGTTTAAATATCAGGTATATACAAAAACCAAAATATTGACATTACCATAATTCTATTTATTCCTAGTACGAAACTCAACTAATTCAGCGCATTTGTTGGAGTTTGCTCCTTTTTGAAAGAAATTATAAAACCTGCAAGTAAATCTAATTGTCTATCTATTAGATAGAACCGCAGCTACACAAACAAAAACCCTGATTTTTATTTAGTCAACAAAGATAGATTTTATTTGTGTAGTTTTGCAAATTCTATTATCTATGAATTATTTCAATCTTGCCACTTCCAAAGCCTGTTTAAAATCATCCAAAGAATTAACTGTTACTGCCAATTTCAACATTTCATCCAAAATAGATAGATTAGAAATCTGAGCTAAAGATGCAGTAATATCTAAAGAAACCTCACCCAGTCGAGCTTGCAAAACAGTTTTGATGTAATTACGAGCATTTTGTAACGCACCAATTTCTTTACCAATCTCCTTACCAATCTCTTTACCGCGTTCTATTGCCATTTCTTCTGTAGGACTGATAAAAGGCATTTTTCTTTCCTCCTCAAAACTGTTAATTTTATTCACTAACTTTCGCTGCAATTGCTCAGGCAAAGTCATCATTTTGTCAATGATTTTAAAGAGTTTAACAATTTGTTCTTTTGTTAAGCCTCTATCATACAGTCCACGAATTAATGTCCATTTCCATTGCTCCCGTTCTGTTAAATTCCCAGTGGTTGCTTTAGTTTTCAAATGTGCCATTACTATGATAGCAAATGGATTATCGCTAGATTCTAATTCCTGCCAGCGAGATTCATAGTCCAGCAGTTTAGCAATGGGAAATTTAAGACTAACTTCACACCCACCAAGGGAATAACCATAAGCATTAGGTCGCCAATTATTCCTTTCATCACCTAGAACAGCGAGACTAACAACAGGTTTGTGATACAGATCAAAGGAACGGTAATTATAAATATACATCCGTTCACCAAAATCTACTTCATATTGACTTTGAATTTCTACATGAATTAATATCCAAACTTCTCGTTTATCCAGTAACCAAACTTGATAAAGTTGATCAGCAATGCGTTTTTCTGTATCTGATGAAGCTGTAATTTCCTGTAATTCTTTATCTAGGGAACGGGGAGTTTTTGTCCAATCAATTAATTGATGAACTTCAGGGAAAAAGAAGGTTAAGAAGCTTTCAAAATACTCTGTTAAAGCTTCTTTCCAGGATTCATCATAATTAGCAGTTACTTCTTTCATTATTATGGTTTATGATATAGCAGAAGGCAAGAGGTAAAGTACACTTATATCAGGTACTTAATCAAAAACCGAAACATTGCCAACACTGCGTCAGTCCTAGTGATGAGCAATAAGCGCAACATCCTGTAAGTGTGAGGTTTATGTTAAATTTAGTCAAGCGCAAACCATCCCACAAAAAACTCAAACGTCAATTACTGATAGTGATGCTGATCATTTTCGGTTGGAGTGTCGCCATTGGCTTTATACTAGGTTTGGCTACCAACACTAGCGCCGCAAACCCCCCGGAAATTGGTACTGTAGACGTAGTACCCGCAAATTATCAACTAGGCCAGGAAATATTTGTAGAAAACTGTTCTACCTGTCATCTAGCTTTACCACCACAGGTATTTCCTACCCAAACTTGGAAAAATATTCTGGAAGACTCCCAACATTATGGCGCACAAATTACGCCCTTAAAAGGAACAGAACGGAATTTAGTCTGGAAATACGTTTCTATATTTTCCCGTGTTACACTGGAAAACGAAAATATACCCTATCGTTTAAACAGATCCCGTTATTTTAAAGCCTTACATCCTGATGTAGAATTACCTGATAATGTGACTATGGGTAGTTGTATCAGTTGTCATCCTGGTGCAGAAAATTATAACTTCCGTCAATTGACAGCAGAGAGTAATTAGAAATTAAAAATTACTGGAAATTACTGGAAATTACTGGAAATTACCGTAAATTTCAAACTTCAGCGTTTCACTTCCTGCTTTCCAGATGGCGATCGCCAGTTATGATACCATGAAGAAACTTTAATTATAGAATATAAGTTAAAACCAATCCCATAATCAGGTGATTGGTTAATTTTCATTTCGGATTTGAGTTAATTGTGACATTATACCCATTGACTAGCAAAAAGTCTGAAGTGGGTGAAAAGTCTATAATTATATAGCTTTTAGCTAAAAATTTAATTTCCGTACCTCTTGTTCTACTTCTATAAACTGCCATGCTAAAATTCTTGTTGGGCGATCCCAACGCTCGTAAACTAAAAAAGTACCAGCCTTACATTACAGAAATTAATCTCCTAGAGGAAGAAATTCAAGCACTTTCCGATGATGAGTTAAAAGGTAAAACTACTGAGTTTAAACAACGTCTAGCTAAGGGTGAAACCCTTGATGATATTCTCCCAGAGGCTTTTGCAGTTGTTCGTGAATCTGCAAAACGAGTGTTAGGATTGCGACACTTTGATGTACAGTTATTGGGAGGAACAATTCTCCACACTGGACAAATTGCCGAAATGAAAACCGGTGAGGGTAAAACCTTGGTAGCTACCTTACCCAGTTATCTCAATGCTTTAACAGGTAAAGGTGTTCATGTAATTACCGTAAATGATTACCTAGCCCGTCGTGACGCAGAATGGATGGGACAGGTACACCGTTTCTTAGGTTTAAGTGTGGGACTAATTCAAGCTAACATGAGTCCTACAGAACGGAAGAAAAACTATGACTGTGATATTACCTATGTAACTAACAGTGAAATTGGTTTTGACTACCTGCGGGATAACATGGCCACTTCTATGGCCGAAGTTGTACAACGTCCCTTTAATTATTGTGTAATTGATGAAGTAGATTCAATTCTCATTGATGAAGCGCGGACACCGCTGATTATTTCTGGTCAGGTAGAAAGACCCACAGAAAAGTACCTACAAGCGGCGGAAATTGCCTTTACCCTCAAAAATGAAGAACATTACGAAGTAGACGAAAAAGCGCGAAACGTACTGTTAACTGATGAAGGTTTTGCAGAGGCAGAGAACCTGTTAAATGTGACAGATTTGTTTGATCCAGAAAACCCCTGGGCGCACTTTGTCTTCAATGCTATTAAAGCCAAAGAGTTATTCATCAAAGATGTTAACTACATGGTGAGAAATGATGAAGTTGTCATTGTGGATGAATTTACAGGTCGGGTGTTACCTGGACGACGTTGGAGTGATGGTTTACACCAAGCCATTGAAGCTAAGGAACGGGTAGAAATTCAACCAGAAACCCAAACTTTGGCAACTATCACCTATCAAAACCTGTTTTTGCTATATCCCAAATTGGGGGGAATGACAGGAACAGCAAAAACCGAAGAGGTGGAATTTGAAAAGATTTATAAATTAGAAGTAAGCATAATTCCCACCAACCGGGAAAGAAGAAGACAAGACTTATCAGATATGGTGTTTAAAACCGAAGCTGGTAAGTGGCGGGCGATCGCCAGAGAATGTGCAGAAATGCACGAAAGCGGTAGACCGGTATTAGTAGGGACAACCAGCGTTGAAAAATCAGAACTTCTCAGCCGACTGCTGAAAGAAATGAACATTCCCCATGAGTTACTCAACGCTAGACCGGAAAACGTAGAACGGGAAGCGGAAATTGTCGCCCAAGCGGGACGGAGAGGGGCTGTAACCATCGCTACTAACATGGCAGGAAGGGGTACAGACATCATCTTAGGTGGTAACTCTGAATACATGGCGCGGTTGAAACTGCGGGAATATTTTATGCCTCGCATCGTCAGTCCCGAAGATGAAGATAGCTTTGGTGTGCAAAGAGTAGCGGGACTTCCCAGCGGACACGGTGGCGGCCAGGGTTTTGTTCCTGGTAAAAAGGTGAAAAGCTGGCGTGCTTCCCCGGAAATTTTCCCCACTGAGTTATCCAAGGAAACAGAACAACTGCTAAAAGCTGCGGTAGAAGTAGCAGTTAAGGAATATGGGGAACGTAGTTTACCGGAATTGGAAGCTGAGGAAAAGATAGCTGTTGCAGCGGAAAAAGCACCTACGGATGATCCTGTAATTCAGAAATTACGGGAGGCATACCAACGCATTAAACATGAGTATGAAGAGTTAACTGGTGCTGAACATGATGATGTGATCCAACGTGGTGGGTTACACGTCATTGGCACAGAACGTCATGAATCACGACGGATTGATAACCAGTTACGCGGACGTGCTGGTAGACAAGGGGACCCTGGAACGACAAGATTTTTCCTCAGTTTAGAGGATAACTTGTTAAGGATCTTTGGGGGCGATCGCGTTGCAGGTTTAATGAATGCGTTCCAAGTAGAGGAAGATATGCCTATTGAGTCGGGTATGTTAACTCGCAGTTTGGAAGGCGCACAGAAAAAGGTTGAAACTTATTACTACGACATCCGTAAACAGGTGTTTGAGTATGACGAAGTAATGAATAACCAACGTCGTGCTATTTATGCGGAACGTCGCCGGGTGTTGGAAGGTCAAGACCTCAAGGAACAGGTGATTAAATACGCTGAGAAGACGATGGATGACATCGTTGACTATTACATCAACCCTGAATTACCTTCGGAAGAATGGGAGTTAGAGAAGTTGGTGGATAAGGTGAAGGAGTTTGTATATCTGTTGTCTGATATGCAGTCTAGTCAGTTGGAGGATATGGGAGTACCGGAAATTAAGGCTTTCCTCCATGAACAGGCGCGGATAGCTTATGATATTAAGGAAGCGCAAATTGATCAGATTCAACCGGGTTTGATGCGTCAAGCGGAACGGTTTTTTATTCTCCAACGCATAGATACTTTATGGAGAGAACATTTGCAACAAATGGACGCTTTACGTGAGTCTGTTGGTTTGCGTGGTTATGGGCAAAAAGATCCTCTGATTGAGTATAAGAGTGAGGGTTATGAGTTGTTCTTGGATATGATGGTGAATATCCGCCGTGATGTGGTTTATTCGCTGTTTATGTTCCAGCCTCAACCTCAGCCTACGGCGCAGACTTCGGAGATGGTTTAGGTTTTTTTCACGCAGAGACGCGGAGGCGCAAGAGAGGCGTTTTCTGCGTCTTTTGTTTTAAATTTAGGTAGAGAGTTACTTTTTTTAATCTTGACATTACTATTTTCAATTCAAGGAGAGAGTTATGGAGGATCAAGTTAAAGCCAAAAAAAGCGATATACTGTATCGCAATTCTATATATCCAGATGCCGAAAGTATCTTCTCATTTCAACCCAAATCAATAGAAGATATTAAAGATGATTGTATAGTTGTACTTGATACAAATTCATTGCTTGTTCCTTATATGACAGGCAAAGAAAGCCTTGAGCAAATCAGTAAAATATATAAATTATTAGTAGATAGTAAACGGCTTGTAATTCCTGGGCAGTCAGCACGAGAATTTGCTGAACATAGAGTCACTAAACTAAAGGAATTATATCAGCAAGTTTCTAGGAAGAAAACTAACTTAGCTCTCTTGGGTAGTTATCCCTTGCTAGAGGGTTTAATAGCCTATCAAAAAGCTATTGAGTTTGAAAAAAAATTAAATGATTCAATTCGTGAGTATAACAAGTTAATAGATGAAATACTTGATAATATTAGGCAATGGTATTGGAATGATCCAGTTAGTAAGTTATATAGCTCTCTTTTCGCTAGAGATGTAGTATTGGATATTAAGATTGAAAAAGAAGAATTACAACAAAGAATAAAAGATGATTTTGAAAATAAGATACCACCAGGATATAAAGATGCAAATAAGCCAGATGGCGGAGTGGGTGATGTAATAATCTGGTACACTATCTTAGAACTTGGAAAAGTTCATAATAAGAGTGTTCTTTTTGTATCTTCTGATCAAAAACCTGATTGGTGGAGTCAAAGTGAAAATCGTCCCTTGTATCCTCGTTATGAGCTTGTAGAAGAATTTCGTCGTGCTTCAGATGGTCAATCTTTTCACATAATAAAATTTTCAGAATTTCTCAATTTCTATGGTGCTAGTAAAGAGGTTGTAGAAGAAATAAGGAAGGAAGAAGTTCAATCTCATATCGGACACTCAAGGCAGAAATCCTCTAAAGCTGATAAAGCTGATTTGATATTATTGTCATCTGAAATTGAAAAAGAATTACGCAACCTGCTTGGTAGTATGGGACTTATAGATAAGTCTCGTAATACATTTTTATCAAATATTAAACTTTTAGAGCCTTACGGATTTACAGAACTAGAAATAGCTAATCAGTTCTCGAAAATACGTAATCGAGTTGTTCATGGACAGGAAGCAGATTTAGATGATATATCTTGGGCAATTAATGCTGGAATATTAATCCTAGAACAAATTCAAGCTATTCCACATGAAATTCATATAGTTTATCACTCAGGAATACCACTGTATTCTGACCGAGAATGTAATCAAATTCGAGATTCTGTCAATGGTGTAATTCTTGAAATAAGAATGTATCCTGGTGATGCGTTTGTCTCATTACGTATATTTCCGACAACTTGCACACATTTTTTGAAGGGAAAGATAGTTGCTTGGGAATGGAATTTAAATAATGTGTGGGGAGAATCTTGGTATCGTGATCCTGATACAAATGAAATTAAAGTTGCATGGTCATCGTCTGCTGAATTTGTTGGTCGCAATTTAAATGATTTATAATTCAAATAATAACCACCCTTGACTGATTTTGATTTCCCAAAACCAAGTATTTCATAACACTAGGAAGAAACTTATGACTGTATCTATTTCTGATCAAATTATTGAACAATTAAAAATCATGCCTCAAGACTTGCAATATCAAGTCCTGGAATTTGCCCGCAATTTGACAAAATCAAACATCAAAGGTGTTCCCGGTAAAGAATTACTACATTTTGCAGGTTCAATACCCAAAGAAGATTTACAGCTAATGAGTGAAGCAATAAAACAAGATTGTTAATATATTGACATCAAGTATTTTTTTACAGCGTATGACTTCCATTAACTTACAATTATCATCTGATTTAATTAACGAAGGTGAGCAAGCAATTCGTAAAGAATTAGCTTTACAATTGTATGAGCAAAATATCTTTACCTTTGGTCAAGCGCGACGTTTAGCTAATTTATCTGTTTGGGAATTTCAGATGCTTTTAGGAAACAGGAAAATTCAACGACATTATACTCAAGTTGATTTATTGGAAGATGTCAAGACTATTCAAGAAGGTTTTTAATAATTGTGACTGTTATTTGCAATGCTACACCTTTAATTAATTTTGCTGCTATTAATCGTCTGGATATTTTAAAAGATGTATTTGGAGAAGTTCTAATTCCCCAAGCAGTTTATGATGAAACAACAGTTTCAGGTTATCTGTGGTCACAATTTATTTTACAAGCTGTTGCTTCTGGATGGCTACAAGTTCGTAATGTGTCAAATATATACCCTATTATTTCCCCAGAACTAGATGATGGAGAACGAGAAGCTATTGCGTTATCTCTTGAAACTGGTATACATAAAATTTTGTTAGATGAACAGGAAGCTCGCAAAGTAGCTCAAAGTGTAGGATTGCGATTAATTGGGACTCTTGGGATTCTTTTATTAGCTAAAGAAAGACAGATTATTCATGAAATAAAACCCCTACTTGATGCGATGATTGATGTGGCTCAATATTGGGTAAATACAAAGTTGTATGAACAAGTTTTAAAGCAAGCAGGAGAGTTAATCTAATTATTGAGCTATACTTAAATTAAGTATAATAAATTGAGTTAAAATAAGAAGAAAAAATAAATAATCATGACAGAAAATATTGAAATAACAAGTAGTAGCGGTAACGTATTTGCTGATTTAGGTTTACCCAACCCAGAAGAAATGTTAGTCAAAGCAGAACTAGCACGAAAAATCAGTAATGCTATCACTGCACGTCATATCACCCAAGCAGAAGCGGCTGAATTATTAGGAATTGATCAGCCAAAAGTTTCTGCTTTAATGAGAGGAAGACTTACAGGTTTTTCTCTAGAAAGAATGTTTAGATTTCTGAATACTTTGGGAATTGATGTAGAAATTACAGTCAAACCTAAATCGAGAGATAATGCACGGATAACAGTAGTTTAATTTGGACTCGTTCAAAGTCAAAATTCAAAGAATAAATTTATGACTAAATCTATTTCTAATCAAATTATTTAACAATTAAAAATCATGCCTCAAGACTGACAACATCAAATCCTATAAATTGCCCACAACTTGACAAAATAAAAAATATTCTCATCTTACTCTCTGCGACTCTGCGCCTCTGCGTGAAAAAAATCATTCCCCAAATAAAAAACAACTCAATTCCACCATACCAAATATCAAAAATAACCAATATCATAAGTAATTAAACACACACAACCTGAAACAAACCACCATGAAAATCACCAAACGGATCACCAACTGGCTAGAAACCCACGCCTCAGCGCCCAGTTATGGTGGTTGGGTACTCACAGGAGTATCTCTCAGTTACTTAGGTGCTGCTATCAACACAATGGCAGGTTGGTTATACGTCATTAGTGGAGTATGTCTAGCACTCTTAGGTTTATCCGTTTTCCTAGCACCGCGATCGCTTAAAAATCTCATCGTCAAACGTTCCCCCATTCCTCCCATTACCGCAGGAGATGATCTGAGTATAGAACTAGAAATCTACAACCCCACTCAAAAACCAGTTACATTATTGCAAATATCCGACACATTACCCTTCATCTTAGGTGAACCCAACAAACAACCCATAGATATCATCCAACCACAACAACATTACCGCTGGCATTACTACCAACCCACCCAAAAACGCGGACTATACAAATGGCAAAACATAGAACTAGCCACCGGTGCGCCCTGGGGTTTATTTTGGTGTCGTCGTCAAAGAGAATGTGCCGCCATAGCCATAGTTTACCCCACCGTCCTACCCCTGACTAACTGCCCCCTAGTAGACGAAATTGGCCAAGACGACAGTCAAAGAAATGATCCGCGTGGAAAACCCCTACAACTAGCCACATCTGGTTTAGTGCGATCGCTTCGTCCTTACCGCATCGGCGATCCCACCCGTCTCATCCATTGGCGTACTAGCGCCCGTTATGGAGAGTTACGAGTCAGAGAACTAGAAATTATTACAGGTGGCCAAGAAATAATTATTGCCTTAGATACCGCAGCTAAATGGGAACAAGAACAATTTGAACAAGCAGTCATCGCCGCCGCATCCCTATATTTTTACGCCCAAAGACAAGAATTACAAGTGCAACTATGGACAGCAGCAACAGGAGTAGTTAAAGGTGATGTCACAATTTTAGAAGCTCTGGCAGCAACCAACCCCTTAGAAGAAGACAACCAACCACCAGAAACAGCACCCCTAATATGGCTTACCCAAAACCCCCTCACCCTATCTAACTTACCCGCTGGTAGTCGTTGGGTACTCTGGCAAGATCCTAATTCATCAGCAAAAATGATAGTTAACCAAGACTACCCCGGCATCATTTTAGATAGTGAACAAGAATTGCAACTACAACTACAAAAACCATTAGCCTCATTTTGACAGGAAGCAGGGAGTGATGGGGTGATGGGGTGATGGGGTGATGGGGTGATGGGGTGATGGGGTGATGGGGAGGTGGGGAGGTGGGGAGATGGGGGAGGAAAAGATTTTTACCAATGCCCCATGCCCAATGCCCCATGCCCAATGCCCAATGCCCCATTCTAAATTCTAAATTCTAAATTCTAAATTCCCTTCTATCCAACAGTAACTTGTTCAGTATTAACATCAGTAGCACCACTGACAGAACTAGCTTTAGCTACCATTTTATCGAGAATTTCTTGATTAGGGACTTCACCTTTTAAGACTACAGTGCTACTTAATTGGGCAACCCAAAGGCGATCAAAGTCTGTTAATTCTGAATCTTCATCAAAAGCCAACGCTACCCGTTTGGCTAAACCGCTATCATCATATTCCCCATTTAATCCTACACGTTCTGGGGGTATAGCTTCTGCTGCTGATTGAGGAGTGGGATTGACTTCTGCGTTTTCTGGTTTTTCTAATCCAAAAAGTCTTTGTAACCAACCCATAATTAGTTTGCTCCTAATTAATTAGATATCTACAGGTACAAGTATATACGCTAGTTAAGTAATGTCCACGCTTTTCAAGATATTCCGTGACGATTCAAGTTAAAATAGGGGTTTGAATCAAAAACTAAATCTGGTAATAAATCCAGTGTAGGCAAGTATTCTGGCCTGCGTTAATTATGATGCTCCCCTAGCCTGTTGGCGAAGATGAAACATACTCTTTCCGTTCTTGTTGAAGATGAAGCGGGGGTTTTGTCCCGCATTTCTAGTTTATTTGCTCGTCGTGGTTTTAATATTGAAAGCCTCGCTGTTGGACCCGCTGAACAGGGAGGAGTTTCGAGAATTACGATGGTTGTACCTGGTGATGATCGAGTGATTGAACAACTCACCAAACAATTATACAAATTAGTCAATGTCCTGAAAGTACAGGATATTACTGAGATTCCTTGTGTGGAAAGGGAATTAATGCTTTTGAAAGTGAATGCTACCAGTAGCAACCGCTCAGAAGTGATTGAAATTTCTCAGATTTTCCGCGCTCGTATTGTGGATGTGGCAGAAGATTCTGTAACCTTGGAGGTTGTGGGCGATCCCGGTAAGATGGTGGCTATTATGCAAGTGTTACAAAAATTTGGCTTGCGGGAAATAGCCCGTACAGGTAAAATCTCGCTACCTCGTGAGTCTGGTGTTAATACTGAGTTACTCAAGTCTTTGCAAGCTAAAGTTTAGAAAAGTAGAGATTTGATATTCTGATCCCTAACTTTTTAGGAAGTTGGGGATTTTTTGAGATGCACAAATTATCAAACGCAGATAGACGCAGATGATTTTTTACTTTACCAGAAACGCTATATCAGAATTTTAACTAGGGGTTGCAGATAAAGTCTTTTCGTGGAGATAGGGAACAGGGAACAGGGAACAGGGAATAGTTTCAAGGGTTGGATTAGTTGAACTTTATATCAGACTTTGAGCTAGATTTTAACAATATTTTATAATTTTTTAATTTTTAATTTTTAATTTTTAATTTTTAATTTTATAAATATTTTATATTTACTCACATATTTCCTTAAAATTCAGAAACTTTCTAGTTTATGGTAATCAGGTTTGATTACTAGAATTACTTTTGTGAAGAACACTACATAACCTATCCTCACAAGTTCCTCAAATTATTTGCGTATAAGTATAAGTGTGAGTAAAAAATAGGTAGGTGATTAAATTTAAAGAAGTGTGAACATAATTGTATTTTAACTGATTCTTGTGCTAGGAGAAAATAGATTTATTGGCAATGATTTAGTTGGATAAAATAGAGGCATCAATGTTTAAAAATATATTAGTGGCATTGGATCGTTCCGAGAAAAGTAGAGTGATTTTTGATCAGGCGCTGACATTAGCAAAGTTAACATCAGCTAATTTGATGTTAATTCATGTTTTATCACCTGAAGAAAGTGGTTTTGGGGATGCCATGATGGTTTCTAATATGGACTACTATCCTGGATGGGGTGATGATAGTATGAGAAGATACGTGGAGAAATTAGAACTCCATAGAAATGAAAGTTTACAAATGCTACAGACATTTTGTGCTGAGGCAAATAAGGAAAATATTAACACTGAATTTACACAAAATGTAGGTAGTGCGGGTAAAGTTATTTGCACTGTTGCTAAAAATTGGAATGCAGATTTAATTGTAATTGGGAGAAGAGGATTATCGGGAATTACAGAGTTTTTGATAGGTAGTGTGAGTAATTATGTTTTACATCATGCACCTTGTTCTGTACATATTATTCATTTTGAATAAATAGGGAATAGGTAATAGGGAATAGGGAATAGGGAAGATTTTTAGATATTACCAATTACCAATTACCAATTACCAATTATCAATTATCAATTATCAAAAATTATGAAAACTACAGATTCACCTCCTAAAGATCATCCTAGTGGTGATAAGAGATTAAAAATGTTGGATGCTACAATCAAAAAGCATCAATATCAACAGGATGCGCTGATTGAAATTCTCCATCGGGCTTCGGAATTATTTGGGTATTTAGAATTAGATTTGTTGCTGTATATTGCCCATCAATTAAAATTACCACCTAGCCGCGTTTATGGGGTAGCAACTTTTTATCATTTGTTTTCTTTAGCACCCAAAGGTAAACATAACTGTGTGGTTTGTACGGGTACTGCTTGTTATGTGAAAGGCGCACAGGAGATTTTAACAAGTTTAGAAAATGCAACCAAAATTAAAGCTGGAGATACGACAGCAGATGGAGAAATTTCTCTATTAACTGCCAGATGTTTAGGTGCTTGTGGTATTGCCCCAGCGGTAGTTTTTGATGGTGCTGTAGCTGGAAATCAAACTTCAGAATCAGTTTGTGAAAGAATAGGAGAATGGCAGCATGGAACTAAATGAATTGTTAGAAATAGCCTCTAAAGAACGTACTCAAGCTAAACCTATCCAGGTACGTTGTTGTACTGCTGCTGGTTGTTTGTCTTTAGGTTCTCAAGCTGTAAAAGATAACTTAGATAAATCTGTGAAAGCTGCGGGTTTAGAGGAGCAAATTCATGTTTCTGGTGTGGGTTGTATGCGGCTTTGTTGTCAAGGTCCTTTAGTTCAGGTGGATCAAGAAAATAACCAAAAAGATAACAGGGAAACTAAACTTTTTGAGCAAGTTACACCAGAGGATGCAAACAAAGTAATTGAGGCTATACAGGGTAAAGAAACTGATTTAAAACAGCAAGATTTGAACAAACCATTTTTCACTAAACAATTACCAATTGTGTTAGAAAATAGTGGGAAAGTTGATCCAGATAGGATTCAATCTTATATTGCAGAAAATGGTTATCAAGCCCTGTACCAAGTGTTAAGAGAAATGAAACCCTCTGAGGTAGTAGAAACTATTACTAAAAGTGGGTTAAGAGGTAGGGGTGGTGCTGGTTATCCCACTGGTTTAAAATGGGCGACGGTGGCAAAATCTCAAGGTGAGAAAAAGTTTGTTATTTGTAATGCTGATGAGGGTGATCCCGGTGCATTTATGGATCGGAGTGTGTTAGAAAGTGATCCTCATCGAGTGTTAGAAGGAATGGCGATCGCCGCCTATGCTGTGGGTGCAAGTCAAGGTTATATTTATGTGAGGGCAGAATATCCGACTGCGATTAAAAGATTAGAAACTGCCATTCGTCAAGCCCAAAGATTAGGAATTTTAGGTTCACAAATATTTGATTCACCCTTTGATTTTAAAATCGAAATTCGTATTGGTGCGGGTGCTTATGTTTGTGGTGAAGAAACGGCGTTAATGGCTTCTATTGAAGGTAAACGCGGTGTACCTCATCCCCGGCCACCCTATCCTGCGGAGTCTGGTTTATGGGGTTATCCAACTTTAATTAATAATGTAGAAACCTTTGCGAATATTGCGCCAATTATTAGAAAAGGTGCAGAATGGTTTGCGAGTATTGGTACTGAAAAAAGTAAAGGTACAAAGGTTTTTGCACTTGCTGGAAAAATCCTCAATACTGGTTTAATTGAAGTGCCAATGGGGACAACTTTAGCAGAAATTGTTCAAGAAATGGGTGGTGGTGTGCCTGATGGTGGTATTGCTAAAGCGGTACAAACTGGGGGTCCTTCTGGGGGATGTATACCTGCGTCAAAATTTGCTACACCTGTGGATTATGAATCATTAACTGCCTTGGGATCAATGATGGGTTCTGGTGGCATGATTGTCATGGATCAAACCACAAATATGGTAGATGTGGCGCGATTTTTCATGGAATTTTGTATGGATGAATCCTGTGGAAAATGTATTCCCTGTCGGGTAGGAACTGTGCAATTACATGATTTATTAATGAAGATTGGTGATGGTAAAGCTGCACAAACTGATTTGCAGTTATTAGAAGAATTGTGCGACATGGTGAAATATACCAGTTTATGTGGTTTAGGACAATCTGCACCCAATCCAGTTGTTAGCACTTTGAAATATTTCCTAGATGAGTATTTAGCTTTGATTAGGGAATAGGGAATAGGGAATAGGGAATAGTAAGAAGGCAAAAGGCAAGAGTTTATTCTTTCTTCCCAATTACCAATTACCAATTACCAATTACCAATTACCAATTACCAATTACCAATTACCAATTACCAATTACCAAATTAAATTATTATGACAGTAAAAACATTAACCATTAATGGGCAAATGATCAGCGCCCGTGAGGATGAAACCTTATTAGAAGCAGCACAGGAAGCGGGTGTACATATTCCTACACTTTGTCATTTAGAGGGTGTGGGTGATGTGGGTGCTTGTCGTTTGTGTTTGGTAGAAATTGCTGGAATGAATAGACTTTTACCAGCTTGTGTTACCAAAGTTGCGGAAGGAATGGAGGTGAATACAAATAGCGATCGCCTCCAAAAATATCGGCGGACAATTATTGAAATGTTATTTGCCGAAGGTAATCATCTGTGTGCTGTTTGTGTAGCTAATGGTAATTGTGAATTACAAGATTTAGCTATAGAAATGGGCATGGATCATGTACGTTTAGAATATCAAAATCCTAAACGTTCTGTTGATACTTCTCATGATAGATTTGGCATAGATCATAATCGTTGTGTTTTGTGTACTCGTTGTGTGCGTGTGTGTGATGAAATTGAAGGCGCACATACTTGGGATATGGCAGGTAGAGGATCAAAATCTCACGTAATTACTGATTTAAGTCAACCTTGGGGAACTTCCCAAACCTGTACATCTTGTGGTAAATGTGTAAATGCTTGTCCTACTGGGGCTTTATTTACTAAAGGTTCGAGTGTCAGTGAAATGAAACATGATCGGGGGAAAATTGAATTTTTGGTGAATGCTAGAACTAAGAAAGAATGGATTTATTAGTTCTTAGTCATTAGTCATTAGTAATTAGTCATTAGTTATTAGTCATTAGTTATTAGTTGTTTTTAAATAATGGCTTACTTACCAACAATGAAACTTCATGTTACATATAATTTTGTCAAAACTTCGCAGATTGTTAATAGTGTTTATATTAACAATTTGTATATTCTTGGGTTTAGGAAATTTCCCTTTTAATAGTGCAATTAATAGTGCAATTGCTGTCACTACCCAAGTAGAACCAGTACCGGGTGAAATTCTTTATAGTTCACAAACAAAATTAGATGATGAATCAGGTAAAGTGTGGCAAGTTGTATTGTTTAAACAAGTTTATCCTGGAGAAAAATCTAATATTAGTTTGCGTTTAGTTGGGTTTCCTGGTTCTGCGGAATTAATTCACCCCCAACCGTTAAGAATTACCTCAAACACTGGTCAAATTTGGAACGCTCCTGATATATTTTTAGATGAAGCACCAGCACCAACAATTGGGCAATATGATTTTAATGAAGTATTACCAAATTTACCCACAGAACCTTTAAAATTAGCCATTCCTTTACCTGGTGCAAAATCCATTAATATATCAGTTCCAGTTAATGTTGTCACAGAATGGAAATCAATTTTAAGCATTCAGCTATCAGCTATCAGTAATCAGCTTTTAGATAACTTTTAGATAACTTTTAGATAACTATATGAAGGAGAAATTTATTTGCGAGATTTCAGAGAATTAAAGGTATGGGAAAAATCACATCAGCTAACTTTAGCTATCTATAAAATCACTGCGATATTCCCTAGAGAAGAACTGTATGGTTTAACCAGTCAAATTCGCCGATCCAGTGCTTCTATTCCCGCAAATATTGCAGAAGGATGTGGTAGAAATGGAGTTGCAGAATTAGCTAGATTTTTTCATATTGCTATGGGTTCAGCTAGTGAGCTAGAATATCATTTATTATTGGCTCATGATCTTAATTTTCTAACAGAATCAGATTATGAACTGCTGATTCACTCTGTAATTGAAGTAAAAAGAATGCTTGCTGCTTTCATTCAAAAACTCAAATCTCAAAACTAATTTAAGGCTGAAAGCTGAAAGCTGAAAGCTGATTACTAAAAAGGTAAAAATATGGATAAAATAAAATTTGCAACAGTTTGGTTAGGTGGCTGTTCTGGCTGCCATATGTCATTCTTAGATTTGGATGAATGGTTAATAGAATTAGCCGCCCAAGTAGAAGTAGTGTATAGTCCCATTGCTGATATTAAAGAATATCCAGAAGGGGTAGATGTGGTATTAGTTGAAGGGGCGATCGCCAATGAAGAACATTTAGAATTAATTCATCAAATTAGACAACGGACAAAAACCATAATTTCCTTTGGAGATTGCGCTGTTACTGGTAATGTAACCGCCATGCGTAACCCTACAGGAAATGCTGATGTCAGTTTACAATTAGCTTACATTGATGGGGCGGATGTTAACCAACAAATTCCCAATTCACCGGGTATTGTTCCACCATTAATTGATAAAGTAGTACCTGTTCATCACATAGTACCAGTAGATATTTATTTACCCGGTTGTCCTCCTGATGCCACCAGAATTAGAGCAGCATTAGAACCATTACTAAAAGGAGAAATACCACCAATGGAAGGACGGGAAATGATTAAATTTGGGTAATGGGTAATTGGTAATGGGTAGAAAATAAATGATCACAAATTATGCTTTCTAACCTTCTAACTAATCTCCTGACTCCTGACTCCTGACTCCTGACTCCTGACTCCTATTTTTTACGAGGTGAATTATGTTAACAGCAGCAGATGTAATGACCAAAGATGTAGCAATGATTCGCGGTTCCGCTACAGTCAAAGAAGCAATAAATTTAATGAAAGCTAGAGACTGGAGAGCATTAATTGTAGATCGTCGTCATTCTCAAGATGCCTATGGAATTGTTACAGATAGTGACATAGTTTATAAAGTTGTAGCTTACGGAAAAGATCCTAACAAAGTGCGGGTTTATGAAATCATGACTAAACCTTGTATTGTAGTTAATCCGGGTTTAGCTTTAGAATATGTAGCCCGATTATTTGCCGATCATCGTTTACATCGTGCGCCTGTAATTAGTGGCGAATTATTAGGAATTATTTCCATAACTGACATTTTAGCTGGTAGTATTTCCTTAGAAAAACCTCATGCAATTTTATTAGAACAAGAATTACAAGACGAAATTAGAAAAGCCCGTCAAGTGTGTGCAGAAAAAGGAATTAATTCCGCTGAATGTGCAGCAGCTTGGGATGTGGTGGAAGAAATACAAGCTGAAATTTCTCATCAAAGGGCAATGAAACCTTTAAAAACTGCTTTTGAAGAATATTGTGAAGAGTACCCAGAAGCCGAAGAAGCTAGAGTTTATGATCTGTAGGTGACAGGTGACAGGTGATTGGTGACTGGGGAAAATTGTAAAGAATAAATTCCCTATTCCCTATTCCCTGTTCCCTATTCCCTATTCCCTATTCCCTATTCCCTATTCCCTATCAAATAATATGAAAAAAATCGTTATTGATCCCGTTACTAGAATAGAAGGCCACGCTAAAATTAGCATTTATTTAGACGATGATGGTCAAGTAAATGATGCGCGGTTTCATGTGACAGAATTTCGTGGTTTTGAAAAATTTTGTGTAGGTCGTCCATTTCCTGAAATGCCGGGAATTACTGCTAGAATTTGCGGTATTTGTCCCGTGAGTCATTTATTAGCATCGGCAAAAACAGGCGATAAAATCCTCGCTGTAACTATTCCTAAAGCTGCGACAAAATTACGGCGTTTAATGAATTTAGGGCAAATTGTCCAATCTCATGCTTTAAGTTTCTTTCACCTCAGCGCCCCAGATTTATTATTAGGAATGGATAGCGAACCAGCACAAAGAAACGTATTTGGTTTGATAGCATCTGATCCAGAATTAGCTAGAGGTGGTATTCGTTTACGGCAATTTGGACAAGAAATTATTGAATTATTAGGTGGTAAAAAAGTCCATCCTTCTTGGGCAGTTCCCGGTGGTGTGAGTGATCCTTTAACTGAAGAAAACCGGACACATATTCAACAAAGAATTCCCGAAGCTAAAACCACAGTTTTAAATGCCATAGATTTATTTAAAGGTTTACTAAAAGATTACGAAAAAGAAGCCCAAACTTTTGGTAATTTCCCTAGTTTATTTATGGGGTTAGTAACTCCCGAAGGTCTATGGGAAACCTATGATGGACATATTCGGTTTGTTGATAGTGCAGGAAATATAGTTGCTGATAAATTAGATGCTGCTAATTATGCTGACTTTATCGGTGAAGCGGTACAAGCAGATTCTTATTTAAAATCTCCTTACTATCGTCCTCTAGGTTATCCTGATACTAGCGATCATTGCAGTTTAGAAAGTGGAATGTATCGTGTTGGACCATTAGCCAGATTGAATGTTTGTAGTCACATTGGTACACCATTAGCAGATAAAGAATTAAAAGAATTTCGCAGTCATGGAACAGGTACTGTAAAATCTTCATTCTTTTATCACTATGCGCGGTTAATTGAAATTTTAGCTTCTATTGAACAGATTGAAATTTTACTGGATGATCCTGATATTTTATCTACTCGTTTACGTGCGGAAGCTGGAATTAATCAATTAGAAGCTGTGGGTGTGAGTGAAGCACCAAGGGGAACTTTATTCCATCATTATAAAATTGATGAAAATGGTTTGATGGAAAAGGTAAATTTGATTATTGCTACTGGTCAAAATAATTTAGCAATGAATCGTACAGTTGCCCAAATTGCCCGTCATTTTGTCAACGGTAGTGATATTAAACAAGGGATGTTAAACCGGGTAGAGGCTGGTATTCGAGCTTTTGATCCTTGTTTAAGTTGTTCTACTCATGCAGTTGGACAAATGCCTTTACTAATAGAATTAGTGGACAAAAATGGTTATGTAGTTAATCAAACTTGTCGAGATTAATTACAGATCCCCCCCAACCCCCCTTAACAAGGGGGGCTAATTTTGTTGATTTTATTGAACATCATAAAAAACTTGTAATAATCCAGAATCATAAGTTTTGATGTTTTGGAGTTTTAGGATTTTCTTGATGTTATTACTATTTAAAAATAAAGGAATACCATCACCTAAAATCAAAGGATGAATAGCCAAAATAATCTCATCTAAAAAGTTATTTTCTAGGAAAAATTTAATTAGCTGTGAACCACCAACTAGCCAAATATTATTACCGCTAGATTGACGTAAATTATTGATAAAATCATCTAAATTTTCTCCCACAAATTTTACATGATCATCTTCTTCTCCATGTAGTCTTGTAGAAAATACAAATGCTTCCTTACCGGGATAGGGATATTCACCAAAACCGAGAATTTGTTGATAGGTTTTATTTCCCATGATTAAAGTATCTATTTGGTTAAAAAATTCAGAATAACCATAATCATCATCAGTAAATAACCAGTCTACATTTCCTTCTTTATCAGCAATATATCCATCGAGACTAGAAGCAATAAATAAACGAATTTTTCTCATATTTTGATAGAAAACAGAGTTATATTTATTTTTGAGAAAAAATTAGCGGCTGATATAGCCGCATCATAAATCTCTAAGTTAATTACTCATTTTGACACCAGCAGCAACAGCATCAAATTGAGGGGGAAAATGGGTATTATGATCGCAATCTGCTTTTTCTAAATGTGTTCCTTGTAAATTAGCTTGACGCAAATCAGTAGAAAATAACATTGCACCCCGTAAGTCTGCATCTTGTAAATTAGCTTGACTTAAATCAGCAAAGCTTAAATCACATCCCCGCAGATTAGCAAGACTGAGGTTAGCATTACTTAAATCAGCATAACTCAGATCAACACCTTTTAAATCTACACCTGACAAATCAGCTTCACCCAATTCTGCTCTTTCAAAGTCTAGTTTTCCTGCTGCATATTCCTTCACAAGAGTATCAGCATTTTTAATTGGCTGTTGAAAGTTTACTTCTGTCATAAAACAGCCTCACATTTTATCTAAATTTTTCAATGGGGTTAATTTTAACTCACATTATATTTTATCACTTATATTTCTCCACAAGAATAATTTATTAACATAAATTTAATGTCAACATCTTAGATATTCAAAATATTGAATTTGCGGTTATTAGATAGTGTAATTACTAAAATCTTTGTATTTCCTCACAAGTTCCTCAATATTTTGTTCTAACTTAAATATGTAGGGGTAAAATGTAGATAAAAAATGACTAGACACAAGTAATAACAACTTGTTACGAAATAATAATGTCAGGATTTATGATGTGTACAACTGCAATAGTGATTGGTTATGGTAATGAATTACGGGGTGATGATGCTGTTGGACAACGGATAGCAAGAACTATAAAATCCAAAGGTTTGTCATCTGTAAATTCAATTGCGGTTCACCAACTGACACCAGAATTAGCTGAATTGTTAGCAACTTCTAAACTTGCAATATTTGTAGATGCTTGTGTTAATTTTTCATCTAATCAAGTGCAGGTAAAATCATTAATACCATCTGATGCAAAGCCTGTTAATGGACATATATTTAATCCAGAATTATTACTTTATCTAGCTGAATATCTCTATGGAAATAGTCCAGAAGCATGGTTGATTACTGTACCTGGTGTTAATTTTGAATTGAGTGAACACATTTCGCCTACAGCAGAAAAAGGTATTGCTACTGCATTATCAAAAATTATGGAAATTTTAGACCAAGGGGTTATGGGTAATGGGTAATTGGAAAGCCGACTAATGACTAATGACTAATGACTAATTAAGGAGTAATTATGCAAGCATCTATCAAACAAACAAAAGACAAAGCTTACGACATTTTACAAACCGAGAAATTAAACCCCTTAGACGCAATTTTCGCCCCGAAAACCGTAGCTGTTATTGGTGCAAGTGAAAAACCTGGAAGCGTCGGTAGAACTTTACTTTGGAATTTAATTACAAACCCCTTTAATGGTACTGTATTTCCTATTAATCCTAAAAGAAATAGTGTATTAGGAATTAAAGCCTATCCGACAATTTTTGATGTTCCTGAAAAAATTGATTTAGCGGTAATTGCTACCCCCGCGCCGACAGTACCACAAATTATTACTGATTGTGTAAAAGCCGGAATTAAAGGGGCAATAATTATCTCCGCAGGTTTCAAAGAAGCAGGTGAAAAAGGTATTGCTTTAGAAAAAGAAATACTGGAAATAGCACACAAAGGAAAAATTAGAATTATTGGACCAAACTGTTTAGGTGTCATGAGTCCAATTTCCGGTTTAAATGCCACCTTTGCTAGTAAAATGGCGCAAAAAGGAAATGTAGGTTTCTTGAGTCAAAGCGGCGCATTATGTACATCAATTTTAGATTGGAGTTTACAGGAAAACGTCGGTTTTAGTGCCTTTGTTTCTATCGGTTCAATGTTAGATATTGGTTGGGGAGATTTAATTTATTATTTAGGAGATGATCCCAATACAAAAAGTATTGTAATTTATATGGAATCTATCGGTGATGCACGTTCTTTTCTGTCAGCAGCGCGAGAAGTAGCATTAACAAAACCGATAATTGTTATTAAAGCTGGAAGAACAGCAGCAGCAGCAAAAGCGGCAGCATCTCATACAGGTTCATTAGCAGGAAGTGACGCGGTTTTAGATGCAGCATTTAGAAGATGTGGAGTATTAAGAGTTGATAGTATTTCTGATTTATTTGATATGTCAGAAGTATTAGCAAAACAACCACGCCCCAAAGGTCCACGTTTAACAATTTTAACTAATGCTGGTGGTCCTGGAGTATTAGCAACAGATACATTAATAGAAAGTAAGGGAGAACTTGCACCAATTTCACAAGAAATAATGCAGGGTTTAAACGAAATTTTACCCCCCCAATGGAGTCATAATAATCCCATTGATATTTTAGGAGATGCTGACCCAGAACGCTATACAAAAGCCTTAGAAATTGCTGCTAAAGATCCCAATAGTGATGGTTTGTTAGTAATTTTAACACCTCAAGCAATGACCGATCCGACAAAAATTGCTGAAGGATTAGAACCCTATTCAAAAATGGCGAATAAACCAATTTTAGCTAGTTGGATGGGTGGGGAAGATGTAGCGGAAGGAAAACAAATTCTCAACCATCAAGGCATTCCTACTTATGATTATCCCGATACAGCAGCTAAAATATTTAGCTATATGTGGCGGTATAGTTATAACCTCAAGGGAATTTATGAAACTCCTGTTTTACCAAGTTTAGAATGTGATACCAATACCCGTGATTGTGCATTAGTAGAAACCATTATTAACGATGCTAGAAAAGCGGGAAGAACGATTTTAACTGAATTTGAATCTAAGGAAATTTTAGCCGCCTATGGTATTCCTGTAGTAGCTGGAAGCATTGCTAAAAATGCAGAAGCAGCGGTAGAATGTGCAGAAAAAATCGGTTATCCTGTGGTTTTAAAATTGTATTCCCAAACCATTACCCATAAAACAGATGTGGGGGGAGTACAGTTAAATTTAAGAAATGCAGAAGCTGTAAAACGTGCATATCACTTAATAGAAACTGCGGTATTAGAAAAAGCCAAACCCGAAGATTTTCTAGGCGTAACCGTACAGCAAATGGTAAAAACTAGCGGTTATGAATTAATCATTGGTAGTAGTTTAGATCCGCAATTTGGACCAGTATTATTATTTGGTGCTGGGGGAGAATTAGTAGAGGTTTTCCAAGATAGTGCTATTGCTTTACCACCTTTAAATAGTACCCTTGCTAGAAGAATGATGGAACAAACCAAAATCTATAAAGCATTACAAGGTGTGCGTGGTAGAAAAAGTGTAGATATGGCAGCTTTAGAGGAATTATTAGTAGTATTTAGTCACTTGGTAGTAGAACAACCAGCGATTAAAGAAATAGACATTAATCCTTTATTAGCTATTCCTCCCAGTCCTGATCATCCTGGTGGTTTAATAGCATTAGATGGACGCATTGTTTTACATTCTGCGGATGTGGAAGATGAACAATTACCAAAATTAGCAATTCGTCCTTATCCTCACCAATATGTGAGTAATTGGACTATGAAAAATGGCACACCAGTTACTATCCGTCCAATTCGTCCTGAAGATGAACCAGTAATAGTTAAATTCCACGAAACACTATCAGAAGAAAGTGTGTATTTACGCTATTTTCATTTAATGAAATTAAGTCAAAGGGTAGCCCATGAAAGACTTACCAGAATTTGTTTTATTGACTATGATCGGGAAATGGCTTTAGTTGCAGAATATCATAACCCAGAAACTCAAGAAACGGAAATTTTAGGAGTAGGAAGACTGAGTAAATCACATGATAATAATGGGGCGGAATTTGCTATGTTAATTAGTGATCGCTATCAATGTAATGGTTTAGGTACAGAATTACTCAGGAGATTAATAGAAGTAGGTAAAAATGAAAAAATCACTTCTATTTCTGCTGATATTTTGGCTGATAATTTAGGAATGCAGAAAGTTTGTGAAAGACTAGGTTTTAAGATTTCACATGGCAATGATGCAACAGTGTTAAAAGTAGAAATTGATTTGTAGCATTCAGCTATTGTGCTAAACTGCGATCGCACTATTTTCTTCACTTGATGCGCGAGGGGGTGGGTGTAGAAAATCGGAGTTCTTAAAAATCCTCTGAAATCTTGTCTACACAAGGCTTTTCTTGATTTTTTCTACCTGCACCCTCGCGCACCTTACACCGCAAGGGTTTCAACGTTTTTTACTCTTGACACGATCCCTGAAATCAACTATGATGATGACGCTCGCGCAATTGAACCTTGAAAACTACATATATCTTGGCTTTGAGACTCCCGCAGTTGAAATTTCAAATAATCCCTATGAGGGATTGAAACGTGAAACTTGCTCCACTACGCTTGCTGTCTCATTGTTGAAATTTCAAATAATCCCTATGAGGGATTGAAACAGCACCCAAAAAAAACTTATAAATGTTGGGTTTCGTTCCTTAACCCAACCTACCTGATTTTACTTGTTCAGCTTAACCTACAAATATTGATATTTCATCCACTGATAAGCTACGAAAATCAACAATAAACCAATCAAAAATAAGAACACCATCAAAGCGATTTGATACCAGATAACTCGCGGTAGAAGTAAATCTAAAATTAGGTGTACTAAATTCATTACACCATAAAAAATAGTTAAACCAAAATGAATAACTCGATAACGTTTATTGGCTGTAAATGTAGTTCCAATAATTGCGAATAATGGCAAAATAAAAAAACCTAACATTAACCAAAAAATACCCGATAATTCATCAAGTGATGTCGCTGGTTGGGATTCTAAGACATTTAAACCATGAAATAATGGCATCAAACCCAACTGTGTATGAAACAGCATTCCTAATAAAAATACTATCCATAAATTAATAATTTTTTCTCTGTAATTAATTGCCATATTTATCTCACTCTGACTACATTTTATAACCAAACTGACGTAGTAATTTTTGACGTGCTTTTATATCCTCATTTCCTTCTACTCCCTTGGGTGAAAAGCCATCAATTACACCTAAAATTCCCCTTCCTTGTTCAGTTGCTGCTAAAATTACCTGTACAGGATTAGCAGTAGCACAATAAATATTACAAACTTCTGGACATTGTTTAATAGCATTGAGAAAATTAATCGGGTAAGCATCTTTTAATAAAATTAAAAAACTATGCCCAGCACCAATAGCTTCGGCATTTTTAATAGCTAGTTTTTGTAAAGTATCATCATTTCCGGCAATTCTAATTAAACAATCTCCTGATGCTTCACAAAAAGCAATCCCAAATTTTACTTGTGAGGATATCCCTACCATGATTTCATATAAATCCTCGACAGTTTTAATAAAGTGAGTTTGTCCTAAAATCAGGTTACAACCTACAGGAATTTCTAAATTTACAGTTTTGAGTTCCATTTTAAGTTACAATTTTATTTGTTGATTTTAGTGAACTACAAGTTTATGAATCGTCAAAATTTGAAAAATAAGTTAGAAACATTACTGAATGAAATCAAAAAACAAAATGATGGTTCTCCTGTAACTAACTTAAAAATTAATGCGGAACAAGTCTCAGAAATAGAACAATTAACAGTTGAGTTAGAAAATATTAATCCCCATCCGCAACCACTTCAAAATGCCATTAATTTATTAAATGGTGCTTGGCAATTACAATACTCTACAGCTAGAGAAATTAGAGCTTTAGATTCTTTACCATTAGGTTTACAAATAGGTCAAGTTTATCAAATTATCAATGTTGTAGATGCCCAGTTTTTTAACCTTGCTTATGTGAAACATCCCTTAAATGTGATTTCAGGATCTGTAAAAGTGACAGCTAGATTTGAACCTGATTTAGATTCATCCGGTTTACCAGATAAACGAATTAATGTTTATTTTAATAAACGCTATCTAGCAATTGATAAAATTATAGGGGTGAAAACTCCTCAATTAAATCCCTTTAAAGTGGTAGATGCAAAAGGACCCCAAGGTAGAGTTCCTACTTTAGATATTACTTATTTAGATGAGACATTAAGAATTGGTAGAGGAGGTGATGAAAGTTTATTTATTCTCTACAAAGCTGATCATTTAGATGAAATTAGTTGTTAATTAATTTAATTTATCTTGATTTCAAGAATATAAAGGAGAGAATTTAATCAATGTTGAAAAAAATACGTGGCAGTTTATTTGTAGGTATCGGTTATATGTTATCACCTTTATCTTGGTGGAATGATGTATTTTTTAACTTACCCATTGCTTTATTATTTGGTTATTTAGTCAGTTGGGCAAAACCCGATTGGTTTTTACCGTTTACAGTTATTGGTTATTGGCTTTCTAATGTGTTGGGAATCGTCATGATGCAAATGGGAGCAATGGATATGTTTTTTAAAGAAGAAAATCGCAATTTTAAACGAGATTTAATTTTAGGTTTAGGAGGTTCTACCCTTTATACAATTGTGGTAGCTTTATTAGTCTATTTTCATGTTTTAGCAGTACCTGATTTTTTAACAAACTTACCATCATGATGATTGGAAATTGACACCAATAAAAAAATCCTCCGTTCTTTAAGTCGGGGGATAATCTGAGCAAATCACAAAAATCATGTATCTAAAGGTATATTTTTACAGTGAGCATAAATTAATTAAGAAAATAAATGCTTATAAATAACGCTGAAAATCAGGTTGATAGACTTGCAAATCCTTTAGCTATAATCTGTAGAAAAAATAACTCTCTAGATAGATAATTTAGACAAAAAATATGATATTTTATATTATGAATTATGGTAATCTGTATGAATTGATAATGGAAATAGCCTTGTACAAAAGGAATAAGATAAAAATTCAGATAAGCTAATAATTTATTTCTATAAAAAGTGCCAATTTGACCAAAATAAGTGTCAAAAAATAGTATTCTGCAAACATATCAATATTTGTGTTCCCTATTTTTGCCTATTACTAGCTTGTATGAATTTCATCAAGAGTCAATGGCAAAATATTCTGCATACAAACAGTCAGTGTCAACCCATGAAAGTAAATACATGGATAATAAAAATCTTTGTTAAATACCTTTTTTTGGATCATCTGGAGATAACTGTCAGAGATTGTTTAACAATGATGTCTAAATAAATTAGAGATAAAACTTTGATCAATTTTATCTTTGATATTTTTTCTAACCAAATGTCAAATACTCAACCATATCAGGGCTAATTATGAACTACCAATTTTCTTCTTCCGCCAACTGTGAGAGTTTCATTACTCCTGAAGAACTCAATCAAATTATCGAAGCTATTACTGACGGTAGATACTCCTGGGCTTGTGTGCTGATTTTACGTTTTATTGGCTATAATCCACTGCATTATATACCTCAGCGAACCTATAGCCGACTGATTAAAGAAAACAGTCAAGTTGTCCAAACATCGGCATCTACTAATCAAAATAATCTCAAATCTACTACTAGCCATCATCACCTTCACTCATCCCCAGCTTATATTACAAATTAAGGGGATAGATTCAATTTACTTCTTTCTGTTTAGCATTCAATTATCAGTATTTTGCATACTTTCAACAAACTATGATTGATTGTTTGTAGTGCATTTTACTGATAGATGAATGCTTATATAACACACTGTATAGCTATCAAATACAAACTTTTATCGTTGTTCTAACTAACTCAATTCTAAACTAATTACCTGTTGCCAGACTTGATCAAAATTAATTCCCTGTTTATTAGCGATATATAGTAATACTATAGCCGCAGAACGTTTACAATTATCGCAGTGAATCAGTATAGGTTTAGGTAATTCCCTAATAATTTGAAAAACCTGATCAGCAGCAGACAGATTTAAAGTATCTATCCTAGTAGGTAAATTAACATAATATAAACCCAAGGATTTAACTTTTTCCTCCTCTTCTGGACAGAAACTTAAATCATTAGTAAAACATAAATTAATTATAGATTTGTAACCATCATCAACCAGTTTTTCTAACTGTTCAATTGTAATTTGTCCACTAATTGATAATTCCTGATTAATCTTTCTGATGATATTATTTGGTAGCAAATTATGAATCATAGGTTTTCATAGTAGTAACATGAATAGTGAATATGATTGTTTATTTTATTGCTGATTATTTTTAATACATTTTAAAGTTATCTACCATTAGGCTATAGAAATCCGATGGTAGACCTAAAACTTGAGGAACTTGTGAGGTTAAAATAAAGTTAAGGTATCAAGATATTCTTTACAAATCCTCACAAAAAGTTATTTTATTTATTTTAATTATTTGTAATTATTTGTAATTATTTGAATTTTTGTATATCTAACGGTAGATAAAACTAAAACACAGAGAAGATGGTTGTCAATATTTCAGGATGTTAAAAATTTACAGCATTCCTATAAGATTTGTAGAGTAAATCATCAATTATATGTTTCCCTCACAAGTTCCTCAAATTTTCAGATTAATTTCAAGACAGATCAAGATAGATATGAGATAAATAACTTAACTTTTTTTCTCTTGACTAATTCGCTCAAATTTAGAAATTAGCAAAGGTGAATAAATATGAAAACAAAAACTAGAACCTATGCAACTATAGATGGTAATGAAGCAGTTGCTAAAGCCGTCTATCCAATTAATGAAGTTATTGCCATTTATCCCATTACACCATCATCACCGATGGCAGAATGGTCAGATGCTTGGATGAGTGAAAATAAACCCAACATTTGGGGAACTGTTCCCACCGTTGTACAACTTCAAAGTGAAGGAGGGGTTGCCGGTGCGGTACATGGTGCATTACAAAGTGGTTCATTAACTACCACATTTACAGCATCCCAGGGATTAATGTTAATGATCCCCAATATGTATAAAATCGCTGGAGAATTAACACCTACAGTATTTCATATTGCAGCGCGATCTTTAGCAGCCCAAGGATTATCAATTTTTGGTGATCATAGCGATGTAATGGCAACTAGAGGTTCTGGTTTTGCTATGTTATGCGCTGCTTCTGTGCAAGAAGCTCATGATTTTGCGGTTATTTCCACCCGTGCTAGTTTAGAATCTCGCATACCTTTCTTACACTTTTTTGATGGTTTTCGCACCTCCCATGAAGTAGATAAAGTTGAAATATTAACAACAGAAGAATTACAAAAACTCATCCCCATAGAATTATTAATAAACCATCGTTCTAGGGCATTAACTCCTGATCAACCAGTATTAAGAGGAACAGCCCAAAATCCTGATGTTTTCTTTCAAGCTAGAGAAACAGTTAATCAGTTTTATTTAGCTTGCCCAGATATCACTCAACAGGTAATGGATGAATTCGCCCGTGAAACAGGGCGACAATATCAACTATTTGAATATCATGGAGATCCAGAAGCCGAAAAAATAATTATCCTCATGGGTTCTGGTTGTGACACAGTTCATGAAACCGTAGATTATTTAAACAACCAAGGGGAAAAATTAGGGGTAGTAAAAGTGAGATTATATCGCCCCTTTGATACCCAAAGATTTATTAATTCTCTCCCTAAAAATACCCAAAGTATTGCAGTTTTAGATCGGACAAAAGAACCAGGAGCAACAGGCGAACCTTTATATAATGATGTAGTTACTGCCTTAGCAGAAAACAAACTTAATCATATTCAAGTAGTTGGTGGTAGATATGGTTTATCATCCAAAGAATTTACCCCAGGGATGGTAAAAGCGGTATTTGATAACTTGATCCCCCCAACCCCCCTTAATAAGGGGGACAAAGGGGGATCTCCCAAAAATCATTTTACAGTAGGTATTAATGATGATGTTACCCATACCAGCCTAGAATATGATCCAGAATTTAACATTGAACCTGATAGTATTGTCCGGGCAATATTCTATGGTTTAGGATCAGATGGTACAGTAGGTGCTAACAAAAACTCAATTAAAATTATCGGTGAGGAAACTGATAATTATGCCCAAGGTTACTTTGTTTACGACTCTAAAAAATCTGGTTCTGTTACGGTTTCTCATTTACGTTTTGGACCTCAACCAATTCGTTCAATTTACCTAATTACCAAAGCTAACTTTGTCGCTTGTCATCAATGGGAGTTTGTAGAAAAATTCCCGATGTTAAAAGATATTGTTCCCGGTGGTACATTTTTGTTAAATGCACCTTATGACAAAGATGAAGTTTGGGATAAATTACCTGCATCAATGCAGCAAGAAATTATTGATAAAAACATCAAATTCTATGTAATCAATGCTAACAAAGTAGCAAGAGAAACAGGAATGGGCGGCAGAATTAACACAGTTATGCAAACTTGTTTCTTTGCTGTTTCCGGTGTTTTACCCAGAGAAGAAGCCATAGAACAAATTAAAAAATCAATCCGTAAAAGCTACGGTAAAAAAGGCGAAGAAATCGTACAAATGAATATCCAAGCAGTTAATCAAACTCTGGATAATTTATTTGAAATTAGGGAACAGGGAACAGGGAACAGGGAACAGGAAGATACTAAAAAATCCCCAATTCCCGATCATGCACCTGCATTTGTGAGAGATGTTTTAGGTAAAATAATTGCCCGTGAAGGTGATGATTTACCAGTGAGTGCATTACCTTGTGATGGTACATATCCCACTGGTACATCAAAATGGGAAAAACGCAATGTTGGTCAAGAAATTCCTGTGTGGGACCCTGATGTATGTATCCAATGCGGTAAATGCGTGATGGTATGTCCTCATGGTGTAATTCGCGGTAAAGTTTATGAACCAGAACAGTTAGCAAATGCACCAGAAACTTTCAAGAGTGCAAATACAAAAGAGAAAGATTGGCATGATTTAAAATTCACAATTCAAGTAGCACCAGAAGACTGTACAGGTTGTGCTTTATGTGTGGATGTTTGCCCAGCTAAAAATAAAGCTGAACCCAAGAAAAAAGCCATTAATATGGCAGAACAAAGACCACTAAGAGAACAAGAAAGAGTAAATTGGGATTACTTCTTGAATTTACCAAATCCAGACCGTAGAAATTTGAAGTTGAATAGAATTAATCAACAACAAATGCAAGAACCATTATTTGAGTTTTCTGGTGCTTGCGCTGGATGTGGAGAAACACCATACATTAAATTAGCAACTCAATTATTTGGCGATCGCATGATGGTGGCCAATGCAACTGGTTGTTCATCCATTTATGGCGGTAATTTACCTACCACACCTTGGACAACAAATGCTGAAGGTAGAGGTCCTGCATGGTCTAATAGTTTATTTGAAGATAACGCCGAATTTGGTTTAGGTTTCCGGGTTTCCATAGATAAAAATACCGAAATTGCCTCCTATTTACTCCAACAATTATCCCCCCAAATTGGAGATAATTTAGTTACAGCAATTCTCAACAACCCCCAAAAAGACGAAGCCGATATTTACGAACAAAGAGAAAGAGTTTCTATACTCAAAAACCAACTAGATCAACTCCTAGAAGCTGCAAATACTAAACACGAAACAGACCAAATCAAAAACCTCAAATCCCTAGCAGATTATCTAGTTAAAAAGAGTGTTTGGATCATTGGTGGTGATGGCTGGGCTTATGATATTGGTTACGGTGGATTAGATCATGTTCTCGCTAGTGGTCGTAACATCAACGTCCTCGTTTTAGACACAGAAGTTTACTCAAATACTGGCGGTCAAATGTCCAAAGCAACCCCCAAAGGTGCAGTCGCAAAATTTGCCGCAGGTGGCAAACCAGCAGCGAAAAAAGACTTAGGTTTAATAGCCATGACCTACGGTAATATTTACGTTGCTAGTGTGGCGATGGGTGCAAAAGATGAACACACATTAAGGGCATTTTTAGAAGCAGAAGCTTATGATGGTCCATCATTAATAATTGCCTACAGTCATTGTGTTGCTCATGGTATTAACATGGCCACTGCAATGCAAAATCAAAAAGCCGCCGTAGACTCTGGACGTTGGTTATTATATCGTTATCATCCCGACCGTGTACACCAAGGATTAAACCCCTTACAACTAGATTCAAGAACTCCCAGAATACCAGTTGAAAATTCCATGTACATGGAAAATCGGTTTAAGATGTTGACAAAAATGAACCCAGCAACGGCAAAAGAATTACTACAAGAAGCTCAAAGTGATATTAACGCCCGTTGGCAAATGTATCAATATTTAGCCGCTAGAAAATTACAAGAAAATTCATCAGAGGCAACTACCGAATAATCTGAAAAAACACAAGCAAGATCCCCGACTTCTGAAAACAATTACTAATTTGTTTACTAGATTCAAAAAGAAGTCGGGGTTCTGAAAAGGAATCTAAAAAATAAGATCCCCGACTTCTGAAAACAATTACTAATTTATTTACTAAATTCAAAAAGAAGTCGGGGATCTGAAACCAATTACCTATCAACTATCAACTATCAACCATGAACTTAACAACAACATATCTCGGATTAGAATTAAAATCACCCCTAGTAGCTTCTGCTTCTCCCTTATCCCAAGAAGTAGATAACATCAAATTAATGGAAGATGCGGGTGCGGGTGCGGTAGTTATGCACTCATTATTTGAAGAACAACTAACCTTAGAAAAATTTGAACTTCATCATCATCTTACTTACGGTACAGAAAGCTTTGCCGAATCCTTAACTTATTTCCCAGAACCCACAACTTTTAATGTTGGACCAGAAGAATATTTAGAACATATTCGCACAGCCAAAGAAAAAGTAGAAATTCCCATTATTGCTAGTTTAAATGGTGCTTCTTTAGGAGGTTGGACAGAATACGGTAAACTGATAGAAGAAGCGGGAGCATCGGCATTAGAATTAAACATTTATTATGTTCCCACAAATCCAGATTTAACCAGTGCAGAAATTGAACAGAACTATATAGAAATTCTCACATCTGTAAAAAATTCTGTGACAATTCCTGTAGCTGTAAAACTCAGTCCTTACTTTACTAATACCGCCAACATGGCCAAACGTTTAGATCAAGCCGGTGCTGATGGTTTAGTATTATTTAATCGCTTTTATCAGCCAGATATTAATTTAGAAACCTTAGACGTAGAACCTCATGTACTGTTAAGTACACCCCAAGCTATGCGTTTACCTCTGCGTTGGATAGCTATTTTATATGGACATATTCAAGGTAGTTTAGCCGCAACCAGCGGTATTCATAATGCCCATGATGTAATTAAAATGCTCATGGTTGGGGCAAATGCAACTATGCTCTGTTCCGTGTTATTAAGACATGGCATCAATCATATTCAATGCTTGGAAACAGAAATCAAAGAATGGATGGAAACCCACGAATATGAATCAGTGAAGCAAATGCAAGGTAGTATGAGTCAGCTTAATTGCCCTGATCCTAGCGCCTTTGAACGCGCTCAATATATGAAAGCCTTACAAAGTTACAAACCCGAATGGGGAAGACATATAAAGTAAGAATTTAGAATTTAGAATGAAGAATGAAGAATTATGAAACACATTGGTATTCTCACAAGTGGTGGTGACTGTCCTGGTCTTAATTGCGTAATTCGCGCCGCCGTTAATCATGCAAAATTAACCCATAATTGGGAAGTTGTGGGTATTCCTTACGCTACCCAAGGATTACTAGAAAGGCAAACAATACCTTTAAATATTCACGGTTGGGACTTACGAGGAATTGACCCTTTAATTAATATGGGGGGAACAATTTTAGGTAGTATTAATAAAGGTGATACTTTAGCATCTGCGCCGGAAATTTTAGCTAGTTATGAGGCTTTAGGATTAGATGCTTTAATAGCAGTAGGTGGAGATGGTAGTTTAAAAATTATCCATGAATTAGCAACTTTGGGTAATTGGAATTTAGTCGCTATTCCTAAAACTATTGATAATGATGTTGCTTTAACAGAAAGAGCAATTGGTTTTGATACAGCAGTAAATACAGTGGTAGATGCTATTAATCGTCTCACATTTACAGCTGCTAGTCATGACCGAGTAATGATTGTAGAAGTAATGGGAAGAACAGCAGGACATTTAGCTTTACATTCTGGTATTGCTGGGGGTGCTGATGTCATTTTAATCCCGGAAATTCCCTATACAATTAAAGGTTTATGTGAACATCTTAGCCAATTACGTGCATGGGGAAGAAAATTTGCAATTGTTTTAGTTGCTGAAGGTGCAACCCCTTGTTTAGAAGATTTAGATGATGGTTTTAGTTGTGATTTAGAAAATGCACCAGGGGAACATATCACATCACCTAAATGTGGTCGTGGTCAATATATTGCTGATCAGATTTCTAAGTTAACTAATCATTTTGTAGATACTAGGGTTTCTGTTTTAGGACATATTCAAAGAGGTGGTATTCCTTCAGCTTTAGATCGTTTAATTGCTACAGCTTATGGTAAAACCGCAGTTGATTTAATTGCCCAAGAGAAATATGATAAAATGTTAGCCTGGCAATGTGGAAAGGTTGTAAATGTTCCCATAGCAGATGCTTTAGACAAAAGTCCTTATTTGGTTGATCCTCAATCTGATTTGGTTAAAATTGCTCGCGCTTTGGGAATTTATATAGGTGAAAATTAGGTGTGGTGTAAGCATTTAGCTAATAGTTGAATGCTTACTTAAAGGGTGGATTTTTTGCACGCAGAGACGCAGAGACAAAATGATGGTTTAATGACGTGAGGGTAATGTTTTCTTTTATTTTTATGATATGATGATGAATTAAAATTAGAGTTTTTATTTGTTTATGCAATTTATTGATTCTCTGAGTGTTCCGGTAATTGCTGGTGAAAATGCTGTTGCTGTTTCTCAACTACCCCAAATTTGGCAAGATATCGCTGCAAATAAGGCTAATGTGGGGTTTACAAATCCAGAAGTTTATGTGCAAATGGCTCAGTTATTTCAATATAAGTTAGCAAATGGAGATGTGGATTTATTTAATGAAAGACCGGATTTAGCTAGGTTTAAATCGAGTTTTTCTCAGTTATTTGGACAGTTGGCCTATGAAACTTTAGAATTTTATGGGCGTGATTTTTTAGTTGATCAATATCCTAATTTTGAGCAGATTTTAAGTGATTTAAAATCCCAGGGTTTAGAATATAGTAATGAAATGAAAGTGGCTTTAATTGGGATTGATTTGTTTAACGAGTTTGGTTATCAATTACCCGCAAGTTTTTATGATGTACATTTAGCACCTATTTATCGTGATCATGTTTTTGAAGAAAGGGCGTTAAGGTTTGATCAAAGAGATATTGAACATAAACGATCTTGGGATGCAATTTTACACGCAGGTAAGGTTTTTGCGGTACAAATGAAAATCCAAAGTATTGCTTCTAAATATGGTTTTACTTACCATCATGGTTGCGCTTGTAATTCCCATTTATCATCTATTGATATTGCTGAGGGAGAGTTTAATTATCAAATTTCTTCAGAAAAATATCAACGTTGGATCAGGAGTTTTATTTGGACTGCTTGGTATGAGTACGCTTTTTTCCCTATTGTTCCTAATACCAGTTATTTAGTTTAAGATCCCCCTAAATCCCCCTTAAAAAGGGGGACTTTTAGAAATTTATTTTACCATTAAAAAAATGAAAAACTTATAAATCTATTCCCCCCTTATTAAGGGGGGTTAGGGGGGATCTAAGATTTGTTGACACACCATAAGAGAATTTGAAAACGTCCTCTTACAGAATTTTCCTTCCTGTTAAAATTTCCCGCACTTCTAACATAGCAGAATAGGTAGGAAGAATATGTAAGGTTTCGTTTGCTGGTGTATGTTCTAAAGCTGTGTTAATTGCTTTTTTCAACTCTTCCTCAACAATTAAATTGATTTTACTGTCTAAAGATGGTTCACTATAACGCAATCTTAAAGCCATATCATAAACCCTATCTCCACTGACAATTAATGTTCCACCTCTTTCTACTAATTTTTCTGTATCAACATCCCAGATCCAAGAAACATCAGTTCCGTCAGGAGTGCGATCATTCAAAACCATTAATGTAGTTTTATCTGTACTTTGTGTCACTACCCTAATAGTTTCATTTGTACCTACGGGATTTTTAGATAATAAAATTCTCACTTTTTTACCATCAATAATTAAATCTTCCGCACGTCCAAAAGCAGCTTGAAAATTATTAACTGTTTCTTTAATTGTGGTTTCATCAACACCTAATTCTTTCGCAGCGGTGGCAGCAGCTAAGGTATTATATTTATTGTACAAACCGACAAGAATTTGCGGCCATTCCTGACTTTTTAAGCTCGGTTGACTCTTAGTAAAACCACAACTAGGACAGGTAAAATCCCCTAAATGGGATAAATAAACCCCTTGATAATCTAAAGGATGTCCACAACGAGGACAGTAAATAGAATCTACTGCATGGGGAATAGCTTCTAAATAATTTTCTGGTTCATTTAAACCAAAGAATAAAACTTTTTGATGTAGTTGTTGACCTAAATAAGATAAAGTCGGATCATCAGCATTGGGAATAATTACGGTGTCATCGGGTAAAGTAGAAATTACCTTTGTCCATTTTTTACTAATAGTGTCAACTTCCCCATATCTATCTAGTTGATCACGGAATAAATTTAAACATAAAATCAGCCTGGGTTGGAGAGGTTTCAAAACCTTGGGTACGATATTTTCATCAACTTCTAAAATGGCATAGTCAACATTTAAAGAACCATTCAAATTAGCATTTTCTATTAAAGCTGTAGCTAAACCATTTTCTAAATTTGCTCCAGTAGAATTATGAGCAATTTTGTAACCTTTGTGTTCTAAAATGGTGCATAATAACAAAGCTGTGGTGGTTTTACCATTTGTACCAGCAATTAAAATTACCCCGTTTTTTACTTGTTGACTCAATAATTGTAAAACTTGGGGTTCAATGCGTCGCGCAATAGATCCGGGTAACACACTTGCAGCACCAAGACGAAGCGATCGCACTAAGAAGGTAACACTTTTAGCAATGGATACAGCTAAACCCAATTTGACTCTATCAATAAGTTGTATTTTCTTACCCACAGTAGTTGTAGTTGTTTGTCTTAAAATTACAAAATTAATCTTGCTAGTTTAGCTATTTTTCGGAAAAAATACCAGTCATCAAAAATTTTGAATTACAAAATAGCAACCAGATGTAATTATATATCTAGGCAAAAGTGTTAAATCAGGTTTTTTTGATGAGTAGCATAAACTGGCTGTTTTTACAAACTAAAAAAATTTCTAACTGGCAACGTTTGCTGTCAAAATGCCTATTATTGCTGCTTTGTCTATTAATTATGGGCGGACAACCAGCTTTTGCAGGTATGAAAGATGACAGATATGAGGGGAATATTTTCGTGGTTTTTGCGGGTAATGGTTCACTCGTACCCCCTAGACAAACCCTAGCCCAAACTTTAGCAGAAAAGAAACCTGCTATGTTAGCATTTTATGTAGATGATAGCAGCGATTGTAAACAGTATGCGGTGTATATTTCCCAAACACAAGCATATTATGGCAAAGCTGTAGAAATTATCCCTGTAAGTGTTGATACCATCTTACCCAAGGAAAAATACGATCCTACTGAACCAGGATATTACTATTCTGGAAAAGTACCACAAGTCGTATTATTTGATGATGCAGGTAAAGTGATCTTAAATAAAACCGGTCAAGTACCCTTTGAAGAGATTGATGATCAATTTAGGGGTGTATTTAATTTAGCACCTCGTGACGAATCTATCGAGTTCAAACAACGCTCATTTAATGAATATAGCAGCGAACTGAGCCAATAGATAGGAACTAGATCCCCGACTTCTCCAAGAAGTTCGGGATCTGAGTTTACAAATTAAATAGAATTGTTATATTTGAAGTTAAGATATTTCGTTTAATCTGATACTAAATTTACATTAAATTCAAGAGATAATAATTAAATTACAAGTGAATAATTACCAACGACAAATAACTAATAACTAACAAATAATGCCGAATGAACAAAGTTTATAATACCCAAGAATTGATAGAAATTATAGCCGCAGAAAAGCAAGCGTGCCTGAAAGGAGAGCGGTTAAAATTAGATGTGGCAGTTTCTGGAAACCCAGTTATAGATCAATTAATTACAACGGAAGGATTACAAAAATTCACTGCTTATCAAGATTTTAAAGCTTCTATTCATGAATATCAACGTCAGAATCAAGTTTCAGGAATTGTCTGGAAAGATTTAACTGTTAAAGGTAAAACCTTGAATTATCCAGAGGTTGATTCCCATTTAGTAGCTTTAGAAAGTGACTTAGAAATATTAAAAGCTGCCAAGAAACCTATGTTAGAATTTTGGCATCAAGTAACGGCAGATATGGATTTATATTTAAGTTTGAGTAATGGTAAAAACCACGAAAAGATTAATACTTTAGAAGTAGAAAGAATTGCCAACAGGACGGAATGGGCAAGTTTTTTGAAATGGGAAAATCATAATTTTTTAGAATTAATTTTACAAATGGGTTGGGGTAAACCAGAGGAAGCAGCATATAAAAGAGGTAGGCCACATTCAGGGAGTGAATTTATTCATGCTGTTAACCCTGGTAATTATCCTATTGGGTAATTGAGAATTGAGAATTGCTGATAACTTCTTACTGTCACCTGTCACCTGTCACCTGTCACCTTCAGAATTAAATTATCTAATTCTTGCTGCATTTTACTTCTAACTATTTCATAACATTCATCTACATAAAGGCGATCGCTCGCTGCTGCTTTTCCATAACGATCAAAAATAATTGGTGGACAAACTCTGGTATGAATACTCATTGGTAAGGGAATATTTGGCCAAGGTCCAAGAGCTAAACCCCAGGGTAAACCCAGATAGACAGGGAACACCAGAGGATCAACCCCAAATAACCAAGGTAAACCCATCTCATGGAGTTGCTGCATATTTTTATACAAATCAGTCAGTACAATTAAGGTATCATGCGCTCCCCAGGAAATAGCGGGAACAATAGGTACATTTTCTCTCAGTGCTAACTTAATAAAACCGCGACGCTCGGCAAAATAGATTTTATCCCGCATTTTGTGAGGTCTAAACACATCCTCAGCACCACCGGGATAAACAAGAACACTAGCACCCGCACGGAAAGCCGCATAGGCCATTTTCGGATGTGCTATCACAGCGCCACCTTTCATGGCAAGTTTTGCTATGGGGGGAAATACTTCCCAAACTTTAGGGTGCATTAACCCATAAATCGGCCTTTCTGTGCCAAAACGACGTATCCAATCATACATCATCATAGATGTATCCGGTGATGCTAAACCGCCATTGTGAGAACCGACTACTAAAATTTTGCCCTCTGGTATATTTTCCCACCCGCTGGTTTCTACGCGAAAGTACAAGTTATATACAATTTCTAATAGTGGCATCAAGCTGTTAATGAACTTAGGATCTCGCTCCTCTAAAGACCAGCCTGGTTTGGTTTGACGAGCTTGTTGTAGTTGTAACATTGAACTTTTGTAAGATGATATATTAAGAATCCTAAACCATTTTAGAAGTAGTCAGACTGGAAAGCTACTGAACAAACTGATAATTGTACGGGTTTAGCACAGCTAAACCCCCACTGATAACTGTTAACTGATAACTGTTAACTGTTCCCTTTCCAAGTACCGTGAAAACTGTGAGGAATTACACCGGGTAAAGCGAGTTTACAAATAGGTTCTGCTTGTAATTGTTGACTATCAAATATCAAAACTTCGCTACTATTATTATTGCCATCATAAACAATAGTTAAAACCCAACCTTGATCAGAATTTTCAGGATCTTCAACATAAATAGGTTCAGAGGGATAAAGATTTTCACCTAAATTTGCTTCTATTAAAGTATTTTTTTGATGGTCAAAACAAGCAATTCCATTTAAAATTTCTCCTTTCATATCAATTCCCTCTCGATAAATAGACATATAGCTAAATTGAGAAAATTTACCAACATTTTTAGCCGGAACATTAGGAAATTCACAAGTTCTATCTATCAGAGTTTCTGTATTGGTCACTTTTGCAGTTTGAGGATTAATTTGAACTCTACAGAATGAATTTTTGGCGATGGTTTGAGTTTTACCTGTTGCCACTTCTCGTAAATATTCATTAGTTTGAAAATCGGCATATTTAGCAAAATCAATAACTACTATTCCCCTATCATCAACATAGCCATTACAAAAATGCCATTGAAACCAAGGATCGGTTACACTACGACTAACTAAAGACAAAGTTTCTCGATCAAAAACTAAAATTTCTGTACCTTGTTCTGGTTGCCAAGTTAAACAATTACTATAACTATTAACACCAAATAAAACAGGCCAAATATTTAACCGTACAGCGGGAGCAAAAAATATTAAATATTGTCCAGCTAACACAAAATCATGTATTAATGGAAAACCATTTAAGGTAAATTTTGTTTTTTTAAATATTTTTCCGGTGGAATTACTTTTATAAATATGTAGTATGCCATTAATTCCTGGACTGACACCAAAATTAAATATTTCCCCTGTTTGATGGTCAATTTTTGGATGTGCTGAATAAGGTTGTCCTTTGTTTAAAGCACCTAAATTATTTAAACCTTTTGTTTCTAAAGTTTCTAAATCTAAACTATAGGGATGATCTCCTTCCCATAGTGCTAAAAGTTGATCTGGTAATGCTAAAACAGAAGTATTAGCTGAATTTTTAACAGGTCTTTGTAATTTATTCCAAATTGAACCAGGTGCAGTCATGCCATAATTACCATAGAGGAATTTACCCGCTTTTGTTTCTTCTTGATAACCGGTAGTTTGTACATAACGATAAACTCCCGTAGCACCTGTATCAGTAAAATGAACTGCTAAAATAGAGCCATCTCCATCAAACCAATGTCCTACAGATACACCACCTCGTTGTAATCTACCAGGACTGTTGCGATATAATATACCGCGTAAATTTGGGGGAATTTGACCTGAAATTATGGGTAATGGTGTGGGAGGAAATTCTTTTGCTGGTTGAGATATAGCTTTTGACCAGGTTTTTGTAGTTGACTTTTTATCAATTGTTTGCATGGTGATAATTTAGAGGTTTTATATAGATTTTTTTGGTGTATGTTTCCGTTTCTTTAAATATTATATACATATTTTTACAAAATTTGGTTTTTATGGGAAAATTTTTCTCATATCAAATCTAGATTTTGTGAATAATTATCATCAAACAGCCAAATTCAGTTATTCTAGAATCATCAGCGAACAAAGGTTTTTATATGATTAAACAGCCAAGGAAAAGTATCTACAGACTGACCCCAACAATTACTCAAATAGTCTTGAGTTTGTTATTAATGTTATTAATTTGGAATATCCCACAAAATGCTCTAGCTGCGGATGTCTCACCAGAGGATTTAAAATCTATTGTTCGCACGCGGGATATAGCTTTAGAAGCCTTAAATACCCGTGATTTTACCAAAGTTGCCCCTTATTTACACCCAAATTTTACGATTACCACAGTTGATAATCAAGTTTTTCACAAAGTACCGGAATTTGAAAAGTATTGGAATCAGCAATTTTCTAATACAATTCAAGATATCAAGATGAAATTCAAAGGAGATACTTTAAGAACGTTTCTCACTCCAGGGATAGATATAGCAACTGGAGAAGCAACAACGACATTTTCTTTTAAAGATGGTAAGTCAGCAGATATGGATGTCCGCTGGACGGCAGTTTTACAAAAATTACAGGATAAATGGGTAATTCAATCTTTACATTTCTCTTCTAATTTGTTAAATAATCCTGTATTAAATGCTGCCCAGCAGTTAGGAAAAATGGTTGCTATTGGTGCAGGTTTAGTTGGGTTTATTGTTGGTGCTTTACTAATGTTAGTATTACGTAGTAGAAGCAGAACCCGCACCCAAAGAAATTAGAAGTTAGTAAATACTGAATAAAAAACACCCATTAGACTAATAAAAATATGAATGTTAATAAATACCGTCGTCTTCAAGCAACTACTATAGTTTTATTAGTCTGGTGTGGTGTTAGTTTACTACATTTATTCCCAGAATTTAGGTTTTTAATGTTAGGTTTAACCATACTTTTAACTATACAATCAGTCAGAATGTTAATAGTTAAACCTAAAATTTCTGTACCTGTGGATGATGGTTATTTACCGACAGTTTCTATTGTGGTTTCTGCTAAAAATGAAAGTGCTGTTTTACCAGGTTTAGTTAATAATATAGATCAATTAAATTATCCGTTTAAATTATTAGATATTTGGGTAATTGATGACGGTAGCACTGATGAAACTTACAATATTTTAAGTAAATTACAAACTCAATTTACCTGGTTAAAAATACATCAGAGAAAATCCCAAGGTGGTAAGTCTGGAGCGTTAAATTCTGTGCTACCCTTAACTAAAGGAGAAATTTTTTTAATTTGTGATGCAGATGCAAAATTACCTGAAAGTTTTCTCAAGCAAACATTACCTAAATTACAAAATCAAAAAATTGCTGCGGTGCAGGTGAGAAAGTCTATTTATAATGCAGGAACTAATTTTTTAACTCGTTGTCAACAAATGGAAATGAGTTGTGATAGCTTCCTACAAACCCATCGGATAGCAATTGGGGGGATGTCTGAATTAAGGGGGAATGGAATGTTAGTAAAACGGGAGTTTTTAGAAAAGTGTCATGGGTGGAATGAAAATACAATTACTGATGATTTAGATATGTGTTTTAAACTGTATTTAGTAGGAGGAGAAATTGCATTTTTAACGATTCCATCTGTTCAAGAAGAAGGGGTAACAACTTGGAAACAATTATGGTTACAGCGTCGGCGCTGGGCTGAAGGTGGTTATCAAAGATACTTAGATTATTTTCCTCAGATTTTCACATTAGGATGGTTGAAAGAAATTGATTTATTATTATTTTTGTTATTACAGTTTATATTACCTATTGGTTTAATTCCTGATTTATTATGGACAATTTTTTATAGCCAAAATCCGGTTTTATTCCCATTACAAACACTTTTAAGTGTAATTTTAACAATTGCCTTTATTTGTGGACTTTATCAATTTCAAGGTTTACGAGGATTATCTTTAATTTGGGCAACTTTGCAAGGTTCAATATATATGATACATTGGATTCCAATTATGATTGTCACAACTTTAAAAATGTGTGTACAAAAAGATCCTTCAGTGTGGGTAAGAACTGAACATCGAGGTATAAATCATTAATTAATTAATTAATTAATATCAAAAGGATTATAAATGCTAGACTTAATCATCAAAAACGGTTTAAAATTCGACGGTTTAGGTTCTCCCCCCATCCGTCAAGATATCGGTATCAAAGATGGTCAAATTATGACCATTTCCCCATCCATAACTTCCCAAGCTCAGGAAATTATAGACGCAACTAATTTATGGGTGACACCGGGATTTATAGACATTCATACACACTACGATTTAGAACTAGAAATTGCCCCTGGTTTAAGTGAATCAGTACGTCATGGAGTAACTAGCGTAGTTATTGGTAATTGTAGTTTATCTGTTGCCATTGGTGAACCACAAATATTAGCAGATATTTTTCAAAGAGTAGAAACTTTATCTCATAAATTAATCGCTAAATGGTTAAAAAAATCAGTTTCTTGGCAAACTCCAGCAGAATATTTACAACATTTGCAAACATTACCATTAGGGGTAAATGTTGCACCCTTATTTGGACATAGTGCTTTACGCGCTCACGTCATGGGTTTAGAAAGAAGTTTAAAAAATCAACCCAGTAAATTTGAATTAAATATCATGGAACGTATTGCCGCAGATGCTTTAGATGCGGGTTTTATTGGTATTTCTATTGATATGTTTCCTTGGCACAGAATGAGCGGAGAATTTGCGGGTGATAGCATTCCTTCCCAACACGCCACATTTCCAGAATATGCGATGTTAGCTGATGTTTGTCGGCGACAAGATCGGGTTTTTCAAGTAACACCTAATATCAAAAAAATAGGCTCATTTTTAGAAATATTCTGGATGAGTTTAGGAATAATCAGAAAACCATTAAGGTTAACTATTCTCTCTGCTTTAGATGCTGTCCATAACCGGAATATGTGGCGAATGTTTGCCCCGATTTTATTTATTTGGAATTGCATTTTACAGGGTAATACTCGGTTTCAAACCCTGACAGAACCATTTACAATTTTTTCGGATGGACCAGTGACACCGTTGTTTGAAGAATTTACTACCGGGGCAAAACTTAATGGTTGTAATTCCAGATCAGCAAGATTAGAATTATGGAATTTAGAAGATTTCCGCAATCAATTTATCAAGGAATGGAATGATAAAAAATCCTTAGCATTTCACAGAAAATTAGAGTTAATGGAAGTAGTAGAATGTCCTGAAAAAAGCTGGGAAGGTTTAAGTTTTACGGAGATTGCTAAACGACAAAAACAAGAACCTTTAGAGTTTTTTATCCAAGCATTACAAAAATATGATACTGATTTAAGATGGGTAGCAACAGGAGCAAATGATCGCCTTAAACCCAGATTAGAAATGATGAAACATCCGCATATTTTCCCTGGTTTTACTGATGCGGGCGCTCATGTGCGAAACTTGGGTTATTATGATGGGGCGATATCTTTATTAAAACAAGCAATAGCAACTAATTTTTTATCTCCTGAAGTTGCAATTCATCGAGTTACGGGTGAACCTGCTGCATGGTTTCGTTTAAATACAGGTGTGCTGAAAGTTGGTGCAAAAGCTGATTTATTATTAATTGATCCTTTGGGTTTAGAACAACCTTTAAGTCCCCAAGTGCAAATATCAGACCCAGTTTTAGATGGGGAAATGCGGATGGTAAAACGGGGTTCTGAGGAAATAATAAAGGGTGTATTTATTAATGGGGTGAAGGTTGTTAATAATGGGGAAGTTAGTGATGTTTTAGGTAGGGAAAAATTGGGGGATGTTTTATTTCCGGTTTGAGTTATTTTCAGATTTAAAGCGAATTACTCATGTTTAATGATATAATTTACTTGAGAAACTAAGTGAAATTATATCAATACAATCAAAGTGAATGTAACTTTTATGTTAATTTTAGTTGTATAATTAAGTTTAATGTCGTGAGGAAATTTAGATGAATCTTAAAAAGAGTGAGTCTCAATCAGGTGTTATTTTGAAAACTATTTATAAATTTATTGGGGGTGCTACTCTTGGTGGATTTGTAGTCAGTATTCCTATTTTGTACTACGGAGCGTCTACAAATTTGAGTCTCTTACAAATCTGTTTTGTATTAACAGTAATCATTACTTCTGGTTTACTGTCAAGTATTTGGGGTGAAAAGTTTATCAATGCAGTAATGGATATATTAAATGCATCTAGTTTGTAGTTTTAATTTCTGCGATTTTGTATTATTAAAATTCACCCCATAGGACAAGTATCAAAATTTTATATATACAGCAGAAGTCAGGGTAAAAGTCTCTTTTTGTCTAAGTATCAATCTCGGTTATGTAGCTTCATATACAATCTGTTTGGGTTGCCATTGATTATTATTGTCTGGGTTTAAAGGATTCCAGTATGTAATGGTAGATTTTGACATGATAAGTTTTTGTTAAGAAAAATATTAAATACAGAAACTTTCAGTATAATTAATGATTCATTAATATTGAAAGTTAATTATTGAAGATAACATTTTATGCACCAACCCAAAAAAATATATCAAATTTCTTGCCTCAAAATCGCTATTCTTGCCAGTATTGCAGGAATAATGGCAATTAATGATCAAAGTTTCGCTACAGATAACAAACAACAAACAGCTACATCACAAAATAGCATGAAGAATACTTCTGTAAATAGAAATATTCTAGAAATTAATCATAAAAATCAACAAATTTACGCTAATCAAAATAATCAAGTTTCTCTACAAACAAATATGGTTTACAGAGAAGCAAGAATATTAATTATGCAGCAAGGATGGCGACCTAATTTACAAGGTGAACCTGCTAATTTACGTTCTTCTGTAGTTAAGGAATTATTTGATTTAGGCTATTCAGAAATTAAAGATTGTGCGGGTACAGTTGAGGGTGATTGTCGGTTTGAATTTGTTAATAATAAAGGTGAGTTATTAGTAGTGACTGCTACTACTAGGGGATATGAAAATAAAAGAAGATTTGTGAAAACATGGTGGGTTGAGAAAAATTCAAATATTGCTAAACAAAGGTTATCTAAGAAAATTAGTGATGGTTATTATGCGTTAGGAGGAACAGGTCAAGGTTTAGAAGTGAGAGGAAAAAAATACCGATATTATGACGAAGAGGGTCAAAAACCTTGGCAATCTATTAATTATTTACAATCTCCAAAAAATGGTGTTGTTTTTGATGGGAAAGATTATTGGTGTTTATCAACTCTTGTACCTCAAGATAAACCTGCTGTTTGTTCTCCAAATGGTTGGCATCAACCAGAAATACTACCATTTGTAGGTACTAAATATTATAATTTTTTGGGTGGTAGTGGTACAGGTGAATCAATGACTATTGAAAATGATGGTCGTGTGATTATCAAAGTACATGGTACTCAGGAAACTGAGATAATTTATCGGGGAAAATTTAGCAATCCTTTAATGATTGAAAACGAATTTGGTTTATTAATTCAAGGTAATAAAATCTATCAATTAGATGTTAATGGCAAAATGACTACTGGTTGTAGAGGTGAAGGTAAAGTCTGTGAATCAGAATTATATTAACTGTCCTAATTATCTATGAATGATCTTAATTCTCATTTTCTAAATCATCCCAGAAATCGCATTAATGATCAAATTATAGATCATCCTTTTACAGATTATTGGGATATTTTTGTCTTGAAACATCAACACCCCATGAATATTAGTTTACATATTTTGGGGATTTTGTTTTTTTATAGTCTACTTTTTTCAACTTGGAAATTCCAAAATTTATGGCTACTTTTAGCTTTACCTATCACCCAGTTAATAGGTTTACTAGGACATATTTTATTTGAACCTAGTCATATTGATCAACAGGATGCGATATTTTCCTGGCGTGCTTCCTATTGTTTAGGTAAAATGTTCCTAAGAGTTTTAATAGGTAAATATCAACATGATATTCAGCAAAAACTAGAAATTTTGAATAGTTATTTGAGTAAAAAATATGGAAATATTCAATAATTGGGATATTGTCGCTAAAGGTTGGTATCTTGCTTGTCCTAGTCAAGAAATAGCTAAAAAGCAAGTTAAATCTATAGAATTATGTGGTCAAAAAATTACCATTTTTCGTGGTGAGGATGGCGAAATTAGGGCGGTGAATGCTTATTGTCCCCATTTGGGTACAGATTTAGGAATAGGTCATGTTGATGGTAATTTAATTCGTTGTGCTTTTCATCATTGGGGGTTTGATGAAAATGGTATTTGTCGAGATATTCCCTGTCAAACGGAAATTCCTAAAAAAGCAAAAATACCAGCTTATGCAACACAAGAAAAATATGGTTTTATTTGGATTTATCCTGAAGCAAAAGCACCGGAAAATTTAGTAGAATTTGATGAATTAAAAGGTAAAGAAATTGTTGCCCAACCAGATAAACCATTTACCAGAAATTGTCATCATCACATTTGTATGATGAATGGAATTGATGCTCAACATTTAAGAACTATTCATCATTTAGATATTGAGATGGAATTATCTTTAAAACGTAATCATTTAGGAACAACAATTGATTTTACAATGGTGGGAGAATTTCCCCAAACCACTTGGAGAGAAAGGTTAGGTAAAAGATTTTTAGGTTCTACCTATCAATATTCTATGCGTTATGCTCATGGTTGTATTGGTTTATTAACGATGATGAAAAATGTTAAATTATTCCCCCCTTTACATTTAATTTATGCTTATACTCCCATTGCAACAGGAGTCACAAAAATTCAACCAATTTATGTAACTGAAAAACGCCCAGGAATTTGGGGATTTATTGTTAGTCAATTCCTGTTAATTTGCACTCGTTTAGCTTATTATATGCTCCGAGATGAAGATGGTAAAATTTATGATAATATTCAATTTAATCCCCAGTTGTTGTTAAAAATTGATCAACCATTAGCGGAATATATGCAGTATGTGAACCAGTTAGAACCGTCTAAATGGTCAAATCCCCGACTTTCAGAAGTGGGGGATTTAGATAACCATTTCTGAATCTGTCACAGGAGAAAACAACCTAGTTTCTTCACAAGTCGGGAAAAAATTCCAGAAATCTTTGTAATATAGATAACCATTTTAAAATCTGTCACAGGAATGTGTAACTTTTATTTTCCACTCGCTACAGTGTGATTTAAGACGGTTGTTAAACCAAAATTAAGTAATTAACGAATTATGAAAAGTTTACTCATTCCTGTAGATAAATTACAGTCAAGCGATCGCATAGCAATGTATACCCTGTTGCAAAATCACTTTCAAGGTATCACTTGGAATGCTTTTGAAATTGATTTAGAACGGAAAAACTGGGTGGTATTATTACAAGATGAAACATCTAATACATTAAAAGGATTTTCTACTTTAAATTTCTGCCAAAAAACGGTTAACGGTGAAAAAATCAGCGTTGTTTATTCCGGTGACACCATAGTTGATCCTAGTGCGTGGTCAAGTCCAGCATTACCCCAAAGTTGGGTAGCAGCTATTAAATTTTTATGTGATAGATATGCAGTGCAAAAACTATATTGGTTATTAATTTGTTCTGGTTTTAGAACCTATCGTTTTTTACCAACTTTTTGGCAAGATTTTTACCCACGTTATGATTTACAAACACCCATAGATATTAAAAATTTGATGGGGAGTTTAGCTCAACAATACTACGGTGATTTTTATGAAGAAACATCTGGTATAGTCCGTTTTTCTTATCCCCAAACTTTAAAACCAGGATTAATAGACATCCCTTCAGGAAGAGAAAAAAATCCTCATGTTCAGTTTTTCATAGAAAAAAATTCAGGTTATGTAAATGGAGATGAATTAGTATGTATAACTGAATTTAACTATGATAATCTCACCCGTGCAGGAAAACGGATGTGGAATACAAAATCATCTTTAGAAATTGTCCAAGAATATGTTTTGGTTTAACAATATGGCATCTACAAATATACAACCTAACTTTAATAATTCCACACAATTTATAGCCGGATGGTATTGGGCTTTACCATCGAAAAAATTAAAGGTTGGCAAAGTTAAACCCGTGACTTTATTAGGTAGAAACTTAGCAATTTATCGCGGTTTTAATGGAGAAGTAAAAGCCGTAGATGCTTATTGTCCACACATGGGCGCACATTTAGCAGAAGGTAAGGTAGAAGGTGATAGTATTCGTTGTTTTTTTCATAATTGGAAATACGATGCAACGGGAAAATGTGTAGATATCCCTTCTTTAGAAAAACCTTTGCCTGTGTGTATTAAAACTTGGGAAACAGCGGAAAAATATGGAATGATTTGGGTTTGGGTAGGGGAAAATAAGCCAGAACAACTACCCTTTATTCCTGAATTAGAACAGGTAGAATGTGATTATATGTTGGGAACTAAATTTATTAAAAATTGCCATCCCAATGTATTATTAATTAATGCCATTGATGCCCACCATTTTAACACAGTTCACAATCTACCTTTAGAAATTGTTTTTGACACTCAAACCCTAAATAATCACGCCATCACTTTTAGTAATACTACTAGAGGTGGTAATGATTCTTGGTTTATTCGTTTGATTCAACCCCTATATAAAAAAGAGGTTACTTATAGTATGTGTTATTGGTATGGTAGCACTGGTACTGTAACCTTGGGTCCTGATTTTTTGCACTTTTATATCATATTTACTTTGCGAATGATAGAAGGAGGAAAAACCGAGGGACAAACAATTTTAATAACTCCTAAACGTCATGGAATTTTCGGAAAGTTGATCAATCTGATTTTATTATGGTTAACCCAAAGAGTAGGAAATTACTTTGCAAAAGGAGATACACAAGTATTTGAAACCATTAAATTTAACTTGCAAACTCCCACAAAAGCAGATCAATCAATTTTACAATTTATCCATCATGTAAATCAACAAAAATCATTAAAATGGGAAACTTGGCAAACAGTGGATGATATTAATAGTAAAAATATCCAAACTCAGTTTCAACCGAATTTACTGGAATATAAAGAACATGAATTTAAAGTCTAAGATATCTGATATCAAACCCAAAGTTGTAGGTTTTAATTTACCACATCTCAGTGCAGAAAACCGTTTACAAAGGATATTAACCGCAGCATTACCGAAAACTTCAAAATATACAAATCATGAAAATATCAATTATTGGAATGCTGATTTTTTCAACTTAAATCAAGTGGAAATATTTCAAGAATCAGATATTAACGAACAATCTAAAATCTTAGAAATTGCCAATCTTAGCTTATTATCCGAATCCTATTTTATTGAAAAAGCAGGAGTTGGTTATATGGCAAAAATGGTTTTATTAGCGGAAACAGTAGAAGAAAGAATGTTATATGGGATGTTCACTGCTGATGAAACTACCCATCTCCAACAAATCATCAATTTTCTCCCAAATACAGAATTAACTAACACTGACGATCCCTTTTTAAACCTATTATCAGAAGTGGTAGAAAGCGATGATAAAACGGTATTATTATTTGTGCTGCAAGTGGTATTAGAAGGATGGGGTTTAACTCATTATCGTCGTTTAGCTAAACACTGCCAAAACCCCATTTTTTCAGAAATTTTACAGAATTTTTTACAAGCAGAATCTCGACATCATGCAACCGGCACAACATTATTTCAAGAAATGTCAATTTCTGCATCTAGTGAAAAAATAATCATAGAAATATTAGCACAATTTCTACTTATGATTCAAATAGGACCCCAAGGAATATTAACAGCAATTGAACAGGTGAAAGGAGAATTAACAAAAGTGCAAAAAATCCAAATTTTAGAAGAATTAGACACAGAGAACCATAGCGGAACAAGATTAAAAATATTACATTCTCTCATGAATATTCCATCAGCTAATAATATCTTACAAACATTAGTAGAAAAAGGATACTTTCAACCCCTTTCACCCTCTCAATGTATCTTATAAACCATTCTTTGCGTGATAAAAAACTATGAACCCAACAACCTACCGCAAATTACAAATCAACCACACCCGCAATAAACAACAAGATCATACTACTTTAATGAATGAAGTGGTTGAGAAATTTAACTATGAAGAATGTAAACATGAATATTGGCAATCAGAGGAATTTTCCTTATTTTACGGTACTCCTTTATGGGAACAATCAAGCCCCTACCAAAAAACCATTTTAAATCATCTTTATTGGGTAGCTTATTACTCACAAATAATCTCCGCAGAAATAGCAACAATTTACTTTAATCAAACCAGTGCAACAGGACTTTATGCCCATGAAGATTTTCGTTTAATTTGTGATACATTAGATTTAGAATCTGCCCAAGAACGGGCGCACATTCACGCTTTCCGCACCATTTCTAAACAAACAGAATTAGCATTATTTGGTAAAACAATTTTTACCTATCCCATGCGGACACCATTTACAGAAACAATGGTTTATGCTGATACGAATGCTTTAAAAACTTGGTGGAAAAAACTACAATTACAGTATTTTGGTTTGATTTCTGCTAATAATGCTTTCTTAGCTTGTCAGTATTTTACTGTGCGGGGAGTGAGAACATTAAACGGAAAGTTAGTACAACATAAACTGAGTAATTTCTATCAAAAACATCCCGATAAGGAAACTGCACCTATTCCCGCAAAGGTTTCTTATTATCATTTTATGGATGAAAGTTTTCACTTTAATAGTTCTACAATTATTTCCCATGATGTGATTTCTTGTTTACCATCTCCAACTAAATTTGAAAGTTTAATTGCTAATTTGGGTGTGTGGGGATGTCAAAAAGATCATTTTCATTTTTCAGCCGCTATTAATGGTATTTTCTGGTATGATCCGGCATTGTATAGTAAGGTTTATGAGGTGTTGATATCTCCTGTTTTTAACATGAATGATCAGGATGCTAAGGAAATGATGAAACGCTGTTTTACTCAGGAGTCAGAAGGGTTAAACCACAGTTTTAAAACCCATCAAGAAGCGAGAAATTCCTATCAAGTTTATGTGGAAAATTTAGATTATTTATGGTCAAGAAATCGGGAGATGTCGTTAATGGGTGGTAATTCTCTTGAAAAGTATTTAGCTACTCAAAGGAGGGAGTTTAGGAAGTTTGAGAAGATGAAAGATTTATCTTACGCGGAGACGCAAAAACGCAGAGAGGAGGTTTTAGAATATGGTGAAAAATATGGTTAAGGTTTCTTTTCCTGGGAGTAATTTTAGAGAGATAAATTTACAGGTTGATGATCGGTTATCGGAATGTTTAACTGTGCAAAATTCACCTGTATTATTTGGTTGTCGGACTGGTATTTGTGGTACTTGTTTGGTGGAAATTGTGGGTGATGTTTTTCCTCCTGATGTTGATGAAATGGAGATTTTAGAAACATTAGCACCCAATAATAAAAAAGCCCGGTTAGCTTGTCAAATTCATCTGATTAGTGATGTGGAAATTAGGAGAATTGAGCTATGATTTAGTTAAAATGGCTGTGATGTTGATGGATGAAAAACTCTTTTTCTATATCCAATTCTTTAAAGGGGTTATCTGTATCTAACCAGGAAATTTCGGTTTCTAGGTTATCACAACATTCACGTACTAATTGTAAACCTGCTTCTAATGAAAGTTGTGCTATGGTGGGGATAAATTCTGTTAAGATTTCGGTTTCTATGGTTTGATAATGATCTATTTCATTTCTTAATTTTCTTAATAAATTACCACCTTCGCTGGCTTCAATCATTGCAAACTTAACAATTAAAGCTAATTTGATATTTATTAAATATTCCTTAGCAAGTCCTGTACCCGTGTATGCCGGAGAGGTATTAATTTCTATCATGCTTTTGACAAATTCCGGCACAAAGTAGTTAGGGTTTATACCTTGATGTTCAGCTTTTAAGTGACAATTGTGTAAAAATTCATCAGCGCGATCGCTTAAATGACCAATTTTATCTACTAAAAAGAACTCTTGTTCCAAACCAAGACGACGTTTAACTTCATTCATATTGCCTATCAATCCTTTAGTAAAAAACTTTAACTTTACTTCTCAGCATAAGCCGAAATAGGTAACATACACCTAGCGAAATTTACAAAAATTTTCATAATTAATTGAAGATAAATAACAGTAACACTATCAGGAATTAACACCTATTCCTTTGTTTATTATCATTATCTGAATCATCACCTAAAGCAATATTCAATTCTTCATTTTTAACACATATTATGCAATTTACAGACTTCTGGTATATCGTCGCCCTCAGCGAACAATTAAAACCCAATCAAGTATTACAAAGAACCGTATTAAATGAATGGTTAGCAATATTTCGTGATGTAGATGGAAAACCCGTTGCTTTACGCGATAGATGTTTACATCGTAACAGTCGTTTATCTCCAGGAAAAGTCCACAACGGAACGTTAAAATGTCCCTATCATGGGTGGGTTTATGACAATATTGGTAATGTAATTTCTGTACCCGCAGAGGGAAAAGATTTTAAATCATCACCCCAAAGATGTACAAAATCTTATCCGACAAAAGAACAAGACGGTTATATTTATGTAAGGTTAACAGAAAATCCAAAAATTGATTTTTCACCCTTTACAATGCCATATTATCAACAACCAGGATGGGAAACAGTCAGAGTAATAAATCGCTTTGCAAATAACGTTACCAATTGTGCAGAAAACTTTATTGATATTCCTCACACGGCTTTTGTTCATCCTGGAGTTTTTCGGAATTCACGTCAACAAAAACTAGAGATGACAGTGGAACGTTACAATGGTTCGGTTTTGGTAGAATATCGTAATGAAGATAATAATTTGGGTTGGTATAGTCGGTTTTTAAATAATAAAAATACAGAGATAAAACACAGCGATAAATTCTTTATGCCTAATGTTACATCTGTAGAATATATTATGGGTAAAAATCGTTATTTATTTATTACCAGTCAATCAATTCCTGAAACAGAAAATTCAACTTTGGTATATACAGATGTGACTTATAATTATGGAATTTGGAATAAAATCGCCCGTCCTTTTATCTGGTGGACTGCACAACATATTATTAGTCAAGATGTGAAAATATTGGCGGTTCAAGGAGAAACTATTTCTAAATATGGAACGCAGTTTTTTAATACTCCTGCTGATACAATTCATGTTTTTGTTGAGTCTATTATTTCTGCCATTGAAAGAGGGGAAGATCCGCGTTTGTTACCGAATAAATTGGTTAAGGTTTCTTTTTGGGTTTAATAATTGAACGCAGATGTAGCTTGCTTCCCGTAGGGAACGCAGATAATTTTAGTATCTAAAGGTAATTTATGGACATTCAGTATTTTTCGCAAGTTATGATTTTTGCAGCTTTTATTAGTTTGATCGGTTGGAATTTAATCAATAGAATTAGTAGAAATAAACTGATAATCAAAAAAATTGAAGATTGGTTAATTGATGGTATAGGTTTAACAATTCAAGGGATTATTATTCCTCTCTTACAAGCAACTTTAGTTTATTCACTTTATCAACATTTATTACCTCACTATCAAGGATGTTTAAAAATATCACCAATTCTTGCTTTTATCATCAGTTTCATTTTCATTGACTATTTATATTATTGGAATCATCGCTTATTACATACTCAAAATTTTTGGAAAGTTCATCAAGTTCATCATACAATTACAGATATGGATGTTTTAGGAACTTCTCGAAATACTATCTGGACAAGTTTGTTTATTATCTATTTATGGATACATCCTTTATTTATCTACTTGTTATCAGATCCTACAGCTTACTTATTAGGAATGAGTTTAACATCTGCTTTAGATTTATGGAGACATAGCAGTTTTGTAATTTATAATAATCATCTATTATATCAATTTTTATCACCTTGGTTAATTTTACCTCAAGATCATATTTGGCATCATTCTAGAGAAAATAAACATTGTAATTATGGTGCAAATTTGAAACTCTGGGATAAAATACATGGAACTTATTATCAAAACCAAGAATTACCAAATACCATAGGAATTGATATTTCCTTAAACTTACTGCAAAGACTTTTGTTTCCCCTATTATGACGATTTTAAGTATCATCCTTTCATTTTTCCCAACTTTTATATTACTGCTAACAGGTTCAACAATAGTTTACTTTATCTATTCCCATGATTTTTTGTGCATTTTCGCTATTTTCTTCTTTCTTTACGGTTTACCTTTACTGATTTTTAGATTACATGAAAAAATTTTTCCGATCAAAGAAGGAATTAGTTATTTAATTGGTAAAGAATATAGTCCTTGGTGGGGTAGTCATCAAATCCAAGTCATTTATATTGCTATTCCGGTGTTAGAATCAGTATTAAGATTAATTCCTGGAATGTTTTCTTTATGGTTAAGATTATGGGGATCTAAAATCGGTAAAAATGTTTATTGGACACCTGCTTTAGAAATAGGCGATCGCAGTTTATTAGAAATCGGTGATAATGTGGTTATGGGTCATCGTGTGGGTATTTCTTCTCATGTAATTAAACCTAAAAAGAACAACCTGATGTTATATGTGAAAAAGGTCAAAATTGGTAATAATGTCTTTATTGGTGCTGGTTCTAATCTTGCTCCCGGTGTAGTTATTAATGATGATCAATTTATTGAGTCTGCTACTAATATTTTTCCGAATAAAAAGGTGTAGTAATGCGTCACTTAATTAAACTTTTTTCTAACATCCTCACCCCCACAGCAAAACAATTTCATAAAACCCTATCACACCCAGAAATAACCCAAGAAACTGTAAAACAGGAAATTTTTAATCTTTTAATTAACAGCGAATACGGTAAAACATTAAAAATCAATTCTATTGATGATTGGCAGCATATACCCATTATAGAATATGATGATATTGCCCATCATTTACAAACGCAAAATCAACAAATATCACTCACCCCAGAACCGATTTTATTTTATGAAAAAACATCCGGTAGTAGCGGTGCTGTCAAATATATTCCCTATACCCAATCTTTACGCAAATCATTTAATCAAATGTTTTGTGTTTGGGCGCATGATTTAATTACCAATGGTCCAAAATTCAACACTGGTAAAATCTATGTTTGTATTTCTCCACAATTAAATATAGAAAATTCCACCTTACAAGATGATTTAGATTATTTAGATGGTTGGTTAAAATGGTTTTTACGTTTTTGGTTAGTCATCCCGGAAAAATTGACAAGTTTAAAAAATGCCAACTCCTTTAAACATCAATTAGCATTAGCTTTATTAAAAGCAGAAAATCTAGAAACTATTTCTATTTGGAGTCCCAGTTTTTTACAAGTGCAATTACAATATATTCAAGAACATCGAGAGTTATTAAAAACAGAATTACAAAATATGATATCATACCCACGTTTAAAATTATTGGATGAAAATAATATTAACTGGGTGGAAATGTGGAAAGAATTAAAATTAATATCCTGTTGGGATAGTGTTAATGCAGCAGATCAAGCATATAATTTAAAAACACAATTTCCTGGTGTATTAGTGCAAGGTAAAGGACTGTTAGCAACCGAAGCACCAATGACAATTCCCTTAATTCAAGCTGGGGGATATGTACCAGTTTTAGATCAGGTATTTTTTGAATTTGAAGATGATGATAATAACATCTATAATTTACATGAATTGAATATAAATCAAGAATACAAAATTATCATATCTCAAAAAGGTGGATTATATCGTTATCGGATTGGTGATAGAATTAAAGTCACCCATTATTATCACAACACACCTTGTTTACAATTTATTGGTAGAAATCAAACTACCAGCGATTTAGTCGGGGAAAAATTACAAGAAGATTTTGTAAAAAATGCCATAGAAAAATTAAATTTGCAAAATACAAACTTTAAAAGTTTAGTTCCCGTTGCTGAACCACCTCATTATATTTTATTGTTAGATACAGCGACAGAAACACCATCAGTAATTGCGGAAAAGTTAGATCAAATATTATCAGAATCATATCATTATCAACGGGCGCGAACATTGGGACAATTAGCAAAACCAGAAGTGTTGATTTCTGAGAATATACCGGAAATTTTGGTTAATTATCGTTTAAAAAATGGTGGTGTTTGGGGAGGAATTAAACATCAAATTTTGGTAAAATCGCCTATTAATAGGGAAGTTTTAGAAGAGATTAAGTCATAGCTTATGACTCAACTACCAGGAGGTAACAACATCCGCCCCTCTATTGCTTCCCAGATTTCACTGAACACGGACAACGCAGCATCTTTACATTGAATGATTAGGTGATTAGCGTATATATAATTATTTAAAAACTTAATTTCTATTGCAGATAAATTCACAATTTCTTGCTTGAGATTAAAAAATTTTAGTAAGGTTTTTGTCAATTTTTCTGCAAAATATTGATGTGATTTTTCAGATTTTTTGTCATCAGGATTTGCAGCCTTTATTATCATTAATTCAGGAAGTAAGGCAGTTAAATTGATGTTTTTATTATATATTTTAAATTTTTCTACCTCTTCAATGTATTCAAGAGATTCATTAATAGATTCGGAGTCAGGGAGAGTAATAGGGAGAGTGATAGGGATGTTGTAGATGTTGGCGATACCGTATGCGTTGAAGATGGAAAGAGCAAGGTTGTATCCATTGGGGTAGATTAAAGAATTAGCATTGGGATTGGCGTGGAAATTGGCATAGGCGATCGCCACCGCACGTTTCCCAACTGGTTTATAATTACCTTCAGATCCTACTGTAACTTCTTCTGCCCAATTTAATAAACCTTGTAATTTTGGCGTATTGATGTATTTTTGTGCTTCCTTTTCCATTAACAACAGCAACTTATCAGCACCACCCCGCATTACTCCAGCAATTAATAGAAATACCTCTTTCCACCTGTTATCTGTCAGGTGTTCAGTAACTAATTTTTCAACTAAACCGTGATCATAAATATACTGTGCTGTTAAATATTCCTGTAGAGTCAAATGAGAAAAAGAATAAACATCTCTAGCCCGTTCTACTAAAATTCCTTGTTCAATAGTAATAGCATCCAATAATTTACCAGCATCTAAATTTTTAGGTGCATTATCATTACTAGCTATAAATTTTTGAATTTGATTTAACACATCTTGCTGACAAAAGAAAAGTTTATCTGCTGCAAAATTATGATAAGCAATCTCAGCCAACATGATTTTTTCTAAATCTATACCCAGTTGACGATAAACAGGTTCATTGGGTAATCTCTTTTCTGCTGCCCATCTTCTCAATAAAATATCTAAGGCATTACTATATAAAGTAGCTCGTTTTTTCGGCAAATCTTGAGATTCATCATATTCTAAACATAGAAAAGTTAATAATAAGGGTGTTCTAGCTAATTCCTTAGTAGCATCTTCACTATTAATTTTATGCCAGCATTTTTGGGCAGTACCTAATTTTTTATCAACTTCTGAATAAAACCAGTTATTGATAAACTGTTGAATTTGGGTATCATCAAAATCAGCAATAATAAATTCTTTAAATTTATTGAACTTATGCCGATATGCAGCAGTACGGCAAGATATCACAAATTGATTTTGTTTGTAATGCTGAACAAATTCCTGTATTTTATCAATGACTAATTCAAAATTTATATTTGGTACTTCGTCTAGACCATCTAATAAAATCAATAATTGTCCTTGTCGTAATACTTGATTAGTAAATTCTTTTGCTAATGGTAAATTACAAGATACAAATTCTTGCTGAAGAATATCGTAAATATCAACTTTATCTGTAGTAAATTGTTTGAGTTCTATTAAAACTGGAATATATTCACCTGCAATTTTACTAGACTTACCTTTAAGTGCTTCTAGTCCTATTTTTCTTAAAAATGTAGACTTACCCGCACCCGGTTGTCCCAATATCATTAAATGTTGATATTCATTAGCAATTTTTATTCCATCTTGTCTTGTAGATTTTTCATTAGTCAATCTAGAACTAACGTTTTGACGATAATTTTTTTCTAATGCTATTAATGATTCAAATTTTCCAATCTCATCCGGTTGTAAACATTGAACTTCTGTATAAATATCATCTAAATTTACAGGTTGTGACATTCCCAAAACTCGCAACCGATTATAGCGTTTTTGATAATTCAGAATATATTGTTTAGATGCCTGATAAATTAATTTTTTGGTTTTCTCATCTAACTCAATTCCTGAATTTTGAATATACTTAATATACAATTCTGCAAAATGATTAACTGCTTCATCAGGGGCAATTTCTGGTAATCCTACAAGTTGGTCTAAACTCACATGATTAACACCAGATAATTCTAATGAGCGTAATATATCCGTTGCTGAACCTTCAACAACTAAAACCCGGCTCATTGTCCCGCCCTGCATTGTTAAAGATAGTTTTTGTAACTCTTGAATTGTATCACCAAGAACCTGAGAAATTTGATTTTTTCGCTGTTCAATTAATGCTTGTCTGTAAGCTAGAGGTGATGGAAAATCCGCAGGTTTAATATTTACAACATTTTGATTATTCCTGAGTTTATGTTCATCACCCAAGGTCATAATTACCCGCATTTTTTCATCACCTCTGGCATTCATTAAAGCCTCTTCTAGCAAAGGATCAATTTTAGCAATGTGGTTTTCTTTAAGGTTCATATAGTGCTTTTGGTACTTGAACTAAACCTTTACCTTGGCGTTTTTCATCCAGTCCTAAATCTTGACAGTTTGTGAGAATTTCATCTAATAAATCTAGCACTGAGATATTTTTATTATACTTCTCTAATATTAAAGCTGCTACACCAGAAACAATTGGTGTGGCCATAGATGTACCATTCCACGCTTCATAACCTCCACCTAAGACAGATGAATAAATGCTTTCTCCCGGTGCAACTACATAGGGAACATTATAAGATTGATATTCATTTATGATGGTAGTGTTACCGCTAAAAGATGCAACTTTATTTTTATGATTGATAGCACCTACGGAAAGTGAACCTTGACAATTTCCTGGTGTCCGAGAACGGTTAAATCCATCATTACCAACAGCACAAATAGGCAGTAAACCCACAGCTATTAAGTCATCAATTAAAGAATTAAATAGTTCAAAATAACCTGGTGGTAAAGAAAGTTCACCCGCAGAAATATTAACTATATTAATTTCTGGTTGTAATGCTAACCAATCGAACCAAGATATCCAATCTGAAAGATTACATACACCATTTGGAAACATAATACTGTTGATGATTTGCGCTTCTGGTGCAACACCAACTTGATTTCCACAAATTAAACCAGCAACATGAGTACCATGTCCAACTGTATCTTCAAATGGTACGGTTTGAATTTCTTGGGTTCGGGGATTTAAACGATAAGATTCAATAATTTTACCTTTAATTTCTGGGTGGTTGGCATCTATCCCAGAATCGAGAACTGCAACATTTATTCCTTTACCTGTACCTGTAAATCCTTGCTGATGTGCAGTGATTAAAGATATGGCTTTTAAATGCCAAATATCATCTATATTTATTGTATCTTTTTTACCTGTTAAATTTTTTTCTGGTTGAATTAATTGTATTGGCACATCACGTAAAATTAAAGCATTAGGTAAATCTTGACGTATTTGTTCAACTTCTTCATCAGGTATATCAACAACTTTAGAACCTGTAATATTTGAGTAGGTGGGATATTTGGTAATATTTTCCGTATCTTCTAAATAACTGGTAATTTCTTGATATACAGAATCTTCTTGCCAAAAATTCACCACTTCTGCAACTTGTGAAGGACGACTTTCACTGGTAAATTTTCTCGATGCTAATTTCAGAGAACGCGCTACCGATGTTTTCTGAGGACGAATAATGTAAACACCCATGAAATACTCCTGACACCCACTTATATGATAAACACTGGTATTAGCCCATATTATAGTCATCGTATGGGATTATCCGTGAATATGTCACAAAATTAAGTAAATCCTGATTATCTAGAAATTAAACCCCACCATGACCACCAAAACCACCTTTAACTCCTGGATAACCTGTCCTCAACCCAACCCCAACGCAAAAATCCGCCTATTCTGCTTACCCTACGCAGGAGGTAGCGCTGTCATATTTCATAAATGGTCAAAAAACCTACCTCAAACCATCGAAGTATGTCCCATAGAAATACCAGGGAGAGGAAGACAAATTACATTACCGCCCCATACAAAAATGAAGTCATTAGTAGCAGAAATAGCAACAAAAATCATCCCCTTTCTAGATAAACCCTTTGCTATTTTTGGTCATAGTATGGGCGCACAAGTCAGTTTTGAATTAGCTCGTTTATTGCGTTCAGATTATAATTTACAACCCATACATTTATTTATCTCTGGACGTAAAGCCCCCCAAATAAATTCTACCAAAAGAGATATTTATAACTTACCGGATCAAGAATTTTGGCAAGAAGTCAGTAAACTCAATGGGACTCCTAATGAAGTCATAGAAAATGCCGAAATGATAGAACTATTTTTACCCATTCTGAGAGCAGACTTTACAGCATTAGAAACCCATATTCACACAAACCAGCAACCTTTTAATTTTCCTATCAGTGTTTTTGGAGGTTTACAAGATACAGGAATTACCCAACATCAACTAGAAGCATGGAAAGAACACACCACCTCAGATTTTTCTGTACAAATGCTAGAAGGTAATCACTTCTTTCTCCGTGAAAGCGAAAAGAATTTATTACATCAAATCACCCACAAACTGCGTAAACATTCCCCGCTTGACATTTAATCAATACTTTATATAGTAGATATCTTAGGAGGTTTAGCACTGCTAAACCCCTCACATAAAATATAATTTATTACCTGTACCTAAAACCTGAATATAAATTTTCTGGAAACAAAAAACACCTTAGACATTCTCAAATAAATACTAACTTTATCACTATCTAAAGATAGATTTTTTATGAATTTTAACTGCTCAAAATATCCAAAAGATAGAATAATTATAGGTACGGCTATTGCTATCTCTATAGCTATAAAACCGAACATACTAAATTCCAGACTTAGTGTTATTGTTAATTTAGGAAGCAAAAGATAAAGCTTCACTCAGTCAGAGATTTAAGAATAAATTACTACCATTGTTTGCCATCTGTGAAGCTAGAAATTAAGCCTCCTCAAAATAAATAGAAAATAAATAGAGCATTTTCAAGGAGATAGATATGGCATTAGTTCGTTGGGACCCTATCCGTGATCTTGAACGTTTTGAACCATTCCGTGAACTAGAACGCTGGGACCCATTCCATGAAATGGATACCTTACAACGGCGGATGAGTCGCTTATTTGAAAGAATGTTACCTACAGATGGTGGTGAAAGAACAGGTATTACTTTTGTTCCTGTTGCTGAACTAGAAGAAACAGATAATGCCTTTAAATTAAAACTAGAAATACCCGGTTTGGAACGCAAAGATATTAATGTAGAAGTAACTCCCGAAGCAGTTTCTATTAGTGGAGAAAGAAAATCAGAAACCACAACCGAAAGGGAAGGTTATACCCGTTCCGAATTTCGTTATGGTAAATTCCAAAGGATAATTCCTTTACCTTCCACCGTCAAACATGAAGAAGTTAACGCAGAATATAAAGACGGTATTTTGCGTTTAACTTTGCCAAAAGCAGAACCAGAGAAACAAAAATCTTTCAAAGTTAATCTCGGTTAATTTTTTAGCTATTAGTTATCAGTATTCAGCTATCAGCCATCAGCCTATTTTTATCGTTTTTTCTCGTTCCCATACTCTGTATAGGAATGAATTATAAAGGCTCTGCTTTTATTTATAACAAAGTTAGAAAATAGAGTTATAAACTCTATCAAAGCATTCCCAGTCTGAGACCGGGAACGAGATATCAAAGCATTCCCAGTCTGAGACCGGGAACGAGATAAACTTTCTATTAAAAGCCGATAGCTGATAGCTGATTACTGACTGCTGACTAAAAAACTTCTACTCAATTCCAGGGGGAAACTATGGCAAAGGTAGTAGGAATTGACTTAGGAACTACTAATTCTTGTGTTGCTGTCATCGAAGGTGGGCAACCTTTAGTAATAGGTAATTCAGAAGGACAACGTATTACGCCTTCAGTGGTAGCTTACACAAAAACAGGTGAACGTTTAGTAGGTCAAATTGCCCGCAGACAGGCAGTAATGAACCCAGAAAATACATTTTATTCTGTGAAACGTTTCATAGGTAGAAAACATGAAGAAATTACCCATGAAGCTACAGAAGTTTCTTATCAAACAGTGCGAGATAGTAACGGCAATGTAAAACTTAATTGTCCCGCAGTAAAAAAACAATTTGCACCAGAAGAAATTTCCTCCCAAGTTCTCAGAAAGTTAGTTGATGATGCTAGTAAATATTTAGGAGAAAAAGTCACAAAAGCAGTAATTACTGTTCCTGCTTATTTTAATGATTCCCAAAGACAAGCTACAAAAGATGCAGGAAAAATTGCAGGTTTAGAAGTTCTCCGCATTATCAATGAACCAACCGCCGCAGCTTTAGCCTATGGTTTAGATAAAAAACAAAATGAAACTATTTTAGTATTTGATCTGGGAGGAGGTACATTTGATGTTTCTATTTTGGAAGTTGGAGATGGAGTTTTTGAAGTTAAATCTACCAGTGGGGATACCCATTTAGGTGGTGATGACTTTGATAAAAAAATTGTTGATTGGTTAGCTAATGAATTTAAAACTAATGAAGGTATTGATTTAAGAAAAGATAAACAAGCACTACAAAGACTAACTGAAGCCGCAGAAAAAGCAAAAATTGAACTTTCTAGTACCACTCAAACTAATATTAATTTACCCTTTATTACAGCTACTCAAACTGGTCCAAAACATTTAGATATGACATTAACCAGGGCAAGGTTTGAGGAAATGATTTCTGATCTTTTAGATCGTTGTCGTCAACCAGTTACCCAAGCTTTACAAGATGCTAAATTAACTAATGCTCAACTTGATGAAGTAGTATTAGTTGGTGGTTCTACTCGCATTCCTGCTGTGCAAAAATTAGTAAAAACAATGACAGGAAAAGAACCATGTCAAGGTGTCAATCCTGATGAAGTTGTGGCGGTAGGTGCTGCTATTCAAGCTGGTGTTTTATCCGGTGAAGTTAAGGATATTTTACTTTTGGATGTCACACCTTTATCTTTAGGTGTGGAAACCCTTGGAGGTGTGATGACTAAAATTATTGGTAGAAATACCACTATTCCTGTGAAGAAATCAGAGATTTTTTCTACTGCTACAGATGGTCAAAGTAATGTAGAAATTCATGTTTTACAAGGTGAGAGAGAATTAGCTAAAAATAATAAAAGTTTAGGTAATTTTCGCTTAGATGGTATTCCTTCCGCTCCCAGAGGTGTACCCCAAATTGAGGTAACTTTTGACATTGATGCTAATGGTATTTTATCGGTTACTGCAAAAGATAAAGCTACTAATAAACAGCAATCAATTTCTATTACTGGTGCTTCTACCCTTGATAAACAAGATGTAGAAAAAATGGTC
>RDXV01000002.1 GCA_004292695.1 Nostocales cyanobacterium
GGGGAAGCAGGGGGAGCAGGGGGAGCAGGGGAAGCAGGGGGGAGATAAATTAGTTATTTATTTTCCTTGAACTCCTGACTGCTGACTCCTGTACGGGCGAACGGCCGTTCGCCCCTCCTGACTGCTGACTCCTGCATCCTTGAGTAGTTTCATTCCTGTTGATATACAGCGTTTATTATTGACTACTTGGAAGTAGGAGTATATTGGGGATTTCTTGCAGCTACTTTTTCATTGATGTAGTCATACACTTCCCGGAAGTTGGGAATAGCCCGCATTTCTAAACGGCTACCGTTTCTCAGGGTAAGTACCATGTCACCCCAAATACCTACACCGCGAGGAACTTTTACCACTTTGACGATTTCTGAATATATAACGTCAGAGCGATCGCGTCCTAACCAACCACCCATCACGGAAATACGCCGATCAGTGATCCGAAACCGTAACCACAAGGCTCTGACTATCGCCCCAATGGTTAATGGTAAACCCACTACCGTTAGTCCAATCAATACGTTGAGAATTAAATCCCCAATGTGGGGGCCACCTTCATAATAAATTTCTTCACGAATACCCATTTATTACCTCTGCTTTTACCAACAACTGCTCTAATTCTTGCAGAAATTGTTGGCTTACGCACTCAGATTCTGCTGTCTTTGGTTTCACAATCACTACTAATCGCCATCCATCTGCTAATTTTGGCAATATTTGGTACAATGCCGCCGTGATTTGTCTTTTTAGGCGATTGCGAACTACTGCTCTTTTACTGACTTTTGTACTTATGGAAACGCCAATTTTTGTTTTAACTGGTTTATTTTGGCTGGTTGATTGTTTTGTCATTACTTCGTCATCTCCATCCGCATTTTTTGGACATGACGGTTTTAAAGCTCTCAAAGTGAAATGAGAGCTATGACACCGAATTCCTTCTCGGAAAACCGCTTGAAAATCTTTGCGGGATTTTAACCTATATGCTTTGGGCAAAGCCACAGCTACTCGTTTGCTGGATGCCTAAACACTTAAACGATGACGGCCTTTTTTTCTTCTGGCGCTGATTACTCTTCTGCCAGTTGGGGTTTGCATTCTCGCCCGAAAACCAGAAGTTCTCTTTCTTTTACGGCAAGTACCGCCTAGTGTTCTTTGCATACTGCTCTCCTGTTGTTAGAGATTGATTTTTATAAAAAGTCACAATCTGTTATCTTACCACTTTACAGTCCATAAAAATATGATTCTGGATCAAGTTTTTCAATTTCTAAGAAACAGGTGACAGGTGACAGGTGACAGGTGACAGTGAACAGTGAACAGTGAAAACTGAAAACTGAAAACTGATAACTGATAACTGATAACTGATAACTGATAACTGATAACTGATAACTGATTATGAGATACTCAGTACCCAAGTACCTATATAACGCAGTAATGGTACATCTCCAGGAGAAAGAATTTGACAATTGAAATAGTACATTCCCCCAAAAGGTGGGTTTTGCACATTGGATAACACTATCTCAACGGTGTTACCTGCTGGTACGGGTTCTTGGGGGAAAATTTCAATTACTCTGGCTTCTCTGTTCCATTTAACTTCATTTAAAGGTACACTTTTTCCTTTGACTCTTATATCTACAGCTTTTGGATCAAAAGCACCGTTGTAGTAGTTAGGATAGGTAATAGCGAATTGTGCAACCGCTAAGTCCATTTTCTTGGCAGGTATTTTTAATACATACCTGTCTGTAGAATATCTATTACCGCCAAATTGTAAATGTGCGGGTAATTGGTTCTCTCGTTTAATACCACTCCACAGGGTAAAACCTTGGTTTGCTAAAACTACAGCGGGAAAACTTGTCATTAAACAACCAGTCACAGCTAAAGCAGAAAGTAAACGTCGCATAGTTAGGCTGCCTCTCAATAAATATTATCTATGTAATATTAAGTAAACGTCTCGTTAATATTCTTAACTAAACTTTACTACTTTATGGAAAATATTAGACGAAAAATTACAACAAAAGTGCCTACTCTCGGCAAAACTTAATTATCAGGGTGAAAATCTGACATAGCAAGAATTGAGACTTAGATTTTACTAATCAGTTACAACCTAGTTAGAAATTAAGTTTAGTGATTTCATCCAGATAGCTGTTAGCAGACTATTGAATATTTAAACTTTGATGTATTTATATTTTGAATTGTATACAAATATTGATTTTTCATACATTTTATTAATAATAAAAATTTAGCTACTAAGAAGTATTGTAAATATTTTTGCAGATAGACAATTAATCACTTAGAATCTAAATCAGTTTTTTTCAGTAATGACTAAATGTCGAATACTGAGCAATCCCGAAAATAATCTGAAGACATAGAGATCCAAGCAAAAAATCAACTTAATATATGCAGTGAGTATCTTAATTAACCATTCTTGGAAATTGCAAAACCTTAGCATTCAGGATTAAGAAATGTATCAAATATCAGAGATCCTCAGATGGTAATTGAAGTTATTACCTCAGATTAAAGCCTAAATCTTGAAGTTAAAAGTTTAATCTACCTATGAAAATTGATCAAGAATATGCTGAATGATGAACATAGCTAAAATACATCCGTAAATAACACGTATTTTGTATTTTTCTGGAGAATTTTTCATGAAAATAGCAGTTGCTAAAGAAATAGAAGTTTGTGAACGTCGGGTGTCATTAATTCCTGACATTGTAGCCAAATTAGTCAAACAAGGATTAGAAATTTATGTAGAAACTGGTGCGGGAGAAAAAGCATATTTTACTGACGCTGACTACGAAGCAGCAGGAGCTAAAATTATCAGTGATACTGTTACATTATGGGGTGAAGCGGACATAATGTTAAAAGTCAGTCCACCCCAAGACAGAGAAGATGGACGTTCTGAAATAGACTTACTTAAACCGGGATCTGTTTTAATCAGCTTTCTCAACCCATTAGGAAATCCGCAAGTAGCGCAAAAATTAGCACAACGGCAAATTACAGCTTTAAGTATGGAATTAATTCCCCGTACTACCAGAGCGCAAAGTATGGATGCTTTATCTTCCCAAGCATCATTAGCAGGGTATAAAACTGTACTTTTGGCGGCGGCGGCTTTACCAAAATATTTCCCCATGTTAACCACTGCTGCGGGTACTATTGCACCAGCGAAAGTATTTATTATGGGTGCGGGTGTTGCGGGTTTACAGGCGATCGCCACAGCCCGTAGACTAGGAGCAGTAGTAGAAGCCTTTGATATTCGTCCAGCCGTCAAAGAAGAAGTGCAAAGTTTAGGGGCGAAATTCGTCGAAGTTAAATTAGAAGAAGAAACCGTTGCAGCGGGTGGTTACGCAAAGGAAATATCGGAAGACAGTAAAAAACGTACCCAAGAATTAGTTGCTACCCACGTCAAAAATTCCGATGTAGTCATTACCACCGCCCAAGTACCAGGCAGAAAAGCACCCATCCTAGTCACAGAGGAGATGGTAAAAGCGATGAAACCGGGTTCTGTAATAGTAGACTTGGCCGCAGAACAGGGGGGTAACTGTGCTTGTACTGAACCAGGTAAGGATATTGTTTATCACGGTGTAACGATTATTGGACCAATTAATTTACCTTCATCCATGCCTGTACACGCTAGTCAACTTTATTCTAAAAATATTACTGCGTTGATGCAGTTGTTGATTAAGGATCAGGCGTTACAGGTTAATTTTGCGGATGATATTGTTGATGCGGCTTGTGTTACTTATGGTGGTGAAATTAGGAATCAACGGGTTAAGGATGCTTTGCAAGCTGTTGTGGTTTAGTTTTGAAGATTTTTTGGAGAAACGAACCGCAAAGAACGCAAAGTACACGAAGGTAAGAGAGTTTAAGAGAGATTTTCCGTTTGTTGTGTAAGTTCTTTCTTTGCGTCTTTGCTCCTACCCTTCGGGATCTCCTGACGGAGATTGCGCGAAACACTATTTATTATTTTGAACCATGAATGAAACTTTACTAGCGGCTTTATTTGTGCTTGTTTTGGCTTCTTTTATCGGCTTTGAAGTCATTAACAAAGTTCCCCCGACACTTCACACTCCTTTGATGTCGGGTTCTAATGCTATCTCTGGTATTTCGGTAATTGGTGCAATTCTCGCTGCGGGTGAGAGAAACACCAATTTATCAGTAATTTTGGGTTTAATTGCGGTGATATTGGCAATGGTTAACGTTGTCGGTGGTTTTTTGGTGACTGACAGAATGCTACAAATGTTTAAAAAGAAGGATGTTAAAGCATGAATACTTTTATACCAACTGGGATTCAGCTAACTTATTTAGTGGCTGCATCATTATTTATCTTTGGTTTAAAAAAGCTGGGTTCTCCTGCAACTGCTCGTAATGGTAATGTTATTGCTGCGGTGGGTATGTTGTTAGCTGTGGTTGCTACTTTATTAGATCAGCACGTATTAAATTACGAGATGATTTTAATAGGTTTGGTAATTGGTTCAGTTATTGGGGCTGTGGCAGCTTACAAAGTGCAAATGACGGAAATGCCCCAAATGGTAGGTTTACTCAATGGTTTGGGTGGTGCATCTTCCGCACTTATCGCTGTAGCTGAGTTTTGGCGGTTATTAGATAGTTCTCAACCTATCCCCCTCGATGTCAACATCTCTATGTTATTGGATGTGTTGATCGGTGGTGTGACGTTAACCGGTAGTTTTCTTGCTTTTGCTAAGTTGCAAGGTTTGGTTAGTGGTACTCCTATTACTTTTCCTTTGCAGCAACCTGTTAACCTCTTGCTTTTGGGTACTTATTTAGCCGGAAGTGCTTATTTAATCATCTCACCGGATAGTTTACCGATATTTTTAGCGGTGGTAGCGGTTTCCTTAGTGTTGGGGGTGATGTTTGTATTACCCATTGGTGGCGGTGATATGCCGGTAGTGATTTCGCTGTTAAACTCCTTATCAGGGGTTGCTGCTGCGGCTGCGGGTTTTGTGGTGATGAACAATATGTTAATCATCGCCGGTGCTTTGGTGGGTGCTTCGGGTATCATCCTTACAGAAATTATGTGTAAGGCTATGAACCGGTCGTTATTCAGTGTGTTATTTAGTGCTTTTGGTTCTGTAACTACTGCTAGTGGTGGAAGTGCTGCGGGTACAAGTAATCAAACTGTTCGCAGTATTGATGCTGAAGAAGGGGCGATGATGTTGGGTTATGCTCGTTCTGTAGTGATTGTACCAGGTTATGGGATGGCGGTTGCTCAAGCACAGCATAGCGTCCGGGAGTTGGCGGATCAGTTAGAGCGTATGGGTGTGGATGTGAAATATGCGATACATCCGGTTGCGGGGAGAATGCCGGGACACATGAACGTATTGTTGGCGGAAGCTAATGTACCCTATACGCAGTTGTATGATATGGAGGATATTAATCCTCAGTTTGAACAAGCTGATGTAGCGTTAGTAATTGGTGCTAATGATGTGGTAAATCCTGCGGCGCGTAGTGATGCGAATAGTCCAATTTATGGGATGCCGATTTTAGAGGTTGATCGGGCGAAGCAAACTATTGTGATTAAGCGCGGTATGAGTGCGGGTTTTGCTGGTGTGGATAATGAGTTGTTTTATAAGGATAAGACGACGATGTTGTTTGGTAGTGCTAAGGATATGGTGGCTAAGTTGGTTAGTGAGGTGAAGCAACTTTAAGATAAACAAACCACGAAGGCACGAAGAACACGAAGAGAAGAATTTAAAGAGCTTGCCTTGGGGGTGTAATGCTTCCAGGGTAATTTTTTTTCAATAATCCAAAAATTTTATACATTTCTGTTAATGTATTTATTGTAGTTAGAATTTGTGTTACTTATGACTATAGTAATGGATAGAAATACTCAAAAAGAGGAATTTAGTTATGCTTATATTCGAGCAGTTGCTTCTGTCGCTGGTTATTCAGTTGATCAAAAGCCAAGACCTATGGATAATGCTGGAGTAGATGTCACTGTTACAGTACCAGGAGAAATTGGAACAGCATTATCTCCTAAATTTGATGCTCAGGTAAAATGCACTTCTTCAGAAGATATTATTAATAAAAGTTTCATTAAATTTCCCTTGCCAGTCAAAAATTACAACAGACTTCGCCATAAAAATCCTACATCTCCTCAAATTTTAATCGTTGTATTAGTTCCTGATGATATTACTGCTTGGCTTAATATTTCTGAAAGTGAAACATTACTAAAAAAATGTGGATACTGGATTTCACTAAAAGGAAAACCAGAAACTGAAAATACAAAGACAATTACGGTAGATATACCTCGTCAAAATATCCTAACTCCATCTTCTATGAAATTTATAATGGAAAAAATAGCAAGGAAAGAGGATTTATGAACACATCATCATATCTAAATATATTAGAATCTATAGATCCAATTGCTGTTATTGAATATCTCGAAACTAATAATTGGAAAGAAGAAGAAAGAATTGATACTAGAGCTATCATTTTAGCACAAAGAAAAAATAACAGGAATTTCTCAATTCTATTACCTTTAGATCCAGAAGTTCCTGATTTTTTTGATCGTATGTATGAAGTTTTTAAAACTCTAGAATTTTTTGAGGAAAGACCGATATCAGAAATAGTTAATGCTGTTAGAAGTGTTAAGCAAATAGCTATAGAAAAGCAAAGAGAAATACTAACTTTAAAATTCAAGTTCATAGATGAAATTAATAAAAGGCAAGTTCCAGCGAAAAAGTTAGGTAGTGTTTTAACATCTATTCAAGAATTGTTTGATGCTGTTGGTCAATCTGAATCAGGTAAAATTTCAGACAATGGCAAGATTCAAAAAGAAATTCTTGAAAGAACAGAGATATCTTTATTTGAAACTTTTCAAGGTTCTTTTGGTATGAAACTAGCTTTAGCACCACATCCACAACAGCTAAATTTACTCGAAAGACCATTAGCAGAAAAAGTTACCGAAAGTTTTATTAGACTTATTAATCTTAGTAACAATTCTGATAAAGCAATATTGAAAGAATATTTACTCAAACTTAGAAAGAGATCAGCTTCTAGATATCGTAAGTTTTTACAGTGCTTACTAAACTCACAAGCAAATTTTTACTTTGACTGGGGTTCAGTTAATCCTGAAAAGGGAGGTAAGGCTGTATTGAGTTTTGAAAATGTAATTAATACTATAGAGTTTATCAATAAAATGGAGGTTGAAGATCCAGAAGAATATACGGTAAATGGGAAGCTAATTGCTGCTAATGAAAATACAAAGAAATTAGAAATAATAGGTTTTGAAGACAATAAAGTATACATAGGTAAAGCTACTGATTCTGTAATGAACAATAGAGAGATAGAACTAACAATAGGAAAGTCATACACTACAACTATTCAAGAAATATCTTCTATTAATCCTGCAACGACAGAGGAGAAAACTGAATATACAATTATTAACTTGTTATATCTCGATCAATAATTGAGATTCAATATAATTTCGCTATTATAAATACTTAATAATTTAATTGCTCTTTCTTCTCTTCTTTCTTCGTGTTCTTCGCTCCTTAGTGGTTCGTTAAAAAGGATATTGGGGGAAAATGAGCAATCCTTCTTCTGCGTTCTCTGCGTCTCTGCGTGAGATAAAAAAGGATGTTAGGAAGTTGGAGAGAGTGCGATCGCTGTTTCCTGGGACAAGATTACTAGGCAATTACTATGAGCTTATCTGGCTAACGCACAATTTAAAATGGCTATTAGTATTTTACTCATTGCTTTTACCCTCAGACATTACAACAATTTTAATCTGTTTGAGGATAAGGAATTATTGACGATAATATACTAATTACTTCAGTAACAAATTCAACTGAAACTTTTTCTTTTAATTCAGCTTTTCTTGCTTTCCAGTCAACACTTTTAATATGATCTGCTAAAACAAAACCTGTAGTGTTTATACCATTAGGTACAGGAACTTCAAAAGGATAATCTTTTGTACTGTTAGTGATTGGGCAAACTATAGCAAGACCACTCACCTCATTATATATCATAGGAGAAATAACTAACGCGGGGCGATTACCAGCTTGTTCATGACCCGCTTGAGGGTCGAAATACAGCCATACAATATCGCCCCGATCTGGTACATAGACATTACTACCAGACTTCCCTACCGATTGGTTCACCCCAGTCACTTTCACCATGAGAATTGTTAGGAGTTATTTTTGCTAATAAATCCTCCAAATTATACCTCTTACATGGTACTTTTGCCTGGTAACTAGGATTATTGTCAGAGTTATTAGAAACTATTTGCTCATATTTATTTATTAAGTGAGGCAAACGTACATTTATATCAGAATCACTTAATACATGAAAAAGAGAACTCTTGAATTTCAAAAATGAATCTTGGTGTTTTTCGCAAATAGCTTGAGAAATACCAAATTCAGATAAAGAATATCGTTTTTGAGACAATAATTCTTTGATATAACCAAACAAAATTAAGTCTTGAAGCTTATCGGTGAGATAGTTCCAGTAGTTCTCTACGATTCTAGATTGAACATAATTAATTTCCGAAACTCTTTCTATAAACTTCTGAAAAGCCATCTCCAAGAATTTTTTTTCAAGGACGTAACTACGTTTTGATTTATTTTCAGAATCATCAGAAGGAATACGTTCAGCAAGCTCCTTGATTTGTGAACCTGTGATACAAAGCTGTTGTTGAAGCTCGACCAAAATTATAAATTCTTGGAGAGCCTCAGAGAGCTTAGATTTTACTTGATCTATGTTTATACCGTGACGTTGTGCAATATTTCCAAGAAACTCATAAAATTCAGCATTGGAAGAGTCACAGGCTAAACACTGCTCTAAAAATGATTGAGCTTCTTCAATCCGAAATTCTTCAAAATAATCAGGTTTGATAGCCTCTAGGATACTCATTTGCAACACCTGCGCTGAAAAAGCGCATTATTGTTTTAGTCTGTTTTACCTTATTCCACTTTATCCTAGCTTGTCTTACGCTAAATATCAAGACTACTGACTATAAAAATTACCATAATTCTCTAAATATGCGTTTTCTTCTTCCTGTACGTGAAGTCAAACGATGATGTTCAGGATTTGATTGTAATATTTGGGGGAGTAATTGCGATCTTTCTCTTCTTCCTTCGTGTTCTTTGCGTCTATCCCTGCGGGACGCTACGCGAACGTGGTTCGTTAAAAAAGGATGCTGGGTGAAAATGAGAGATCCTTCCTCTGCGTTCTCTGTGTCTCTGTGGTTCGTTTAAAAAAGAATGTTTGGGGAAGTTGGAAGGAGTGCGATCGCTCTTAGCTTTGCGTCTTTGCGTGAGATAAAAAAAGATGTTGGGAAGTTGGAGAGAGTGCGATATTTACTAAATTTCCCAATCTTCCAATTTCAGATTATCAACCCTACTAAATTCTCCAACATTATGGGTAACAAGAGTTAAATTATTAGCCATTGCAATAGCAGCAATATGTAAATCATTATTACCTATAGGAGTACCTTTAGCAGCTAACTTACTCCGAATTTCACCATAAATTAAAGCACATTGATCATCAAAATACAAAGAAACAAACCTTCCTAAAAATTCCTGCTGCTTTTGTAGAGTTTTAGTAGGGTTATTAGTTCTCATTGCACCATAAAATAATTCAGCCTTGACAATAGAACAAACTACTATATCTATATCAAATAAATCTTGAAAACGCTGAATAATCTTTTCTGATTTTTGATTAAGATATTGAATACAAACATTAGTATCTAATAAATATTTCATCAGTTTGTATTCCTAACTAATAATCATGTCTTCTAATCTATCATCCAACCTATCATCAATACCCCAATCATCTATAATAATAGGATCATCAGCACAACTACCTGCGGTTTTATTAATAAATTCTTGCCAGGATAATTGATGATTTTCTCCTGTCTCAATATTTTGATCATTTATAGATGTCTGTTTTTTGATAATATTCTCACGAAATAACCGGACTATTTGCAGAAATTCCGGCATATATTCTTCAGGAATTTGGGCAATTTCTAATAATAGATTATAACTAGCAGTAGTTGAAGATGTTTCTGTAATTGATTGCTGATGATTAATCATAAGATATTAGATTTAATTATTTTAGCATATTATCAGTATATCAAAAACTTAGTAAAATATGAGATTGAAACAGATATTTTAATAAAAAGTGCGTTAGCGTTCGCGTAGCGTCTCGTAGAGATAGCTTACCGTAGGTATCGCTCAAAAACTTAAATTTTGTACAAATTGCCAAAAACATACAAATAATCTATAATCTTATTTAACCCTATAAATTTTGTGAGGCGCTATGTCTGTCATCAGTGCAAGTGAAGCGCGTGCTAACTTTCCCGATATTATCAATCGTGCAGAATATCGTGGAGAAAGAATATTAATACAACGTCATGGTAAACCTGCGGTAGCGATAATTAGTATTGAAGATTTAAAACTACTAGAAGCAATAGAAGATGCAATAGATTCTGCTAAACTGCGACGTGCAATAGAAGAAAACACAGGATTTACCACCATAGAAGAAATAATAGCAAAACGCCCCAATGAGTGAAAGATATACATTGAGGATTGCGAAAACTGCGGAAAAAGATTTATTAGACTTACAACCAAAACAATATAAACAAGTTGTTTCTAAAATACTATCACTTCAGGGTAATCCTCGTCCTCAAGACTATGCAGCATTAAAAGGTTATCAAGGTGGTTATCGTATTGATCAGGGTGAATATAGAATTTTGTACACCATTGATGATGATAATAAATTAGTTGATGTTTTTCGAGTTGGTAAACGTAATGATGATGAAGTTTATAAAAACTTGTAACTTGATCGCTGTTTGGGAAGTTGAGGGGAGGCGATCGCATAAATTAACCAAAGTATTATTATATAGAATATTATTCCAAATCCCCTATTTTTTATCACGCAAAGACGCAAAAAATAAAGTTTATTTACTGTAATTTGGATAATTTAGGGAAATTTTAAGGAAGTTCAAAAATGTCAGAATATCCATCTGCATCTCCAGGGTAAGAAATTAATTTCCATACATTATTGTTACAGTCTTCAATTATATCCCACCATAACGTACTATCACTATCACCATCACTATATAATTTGCCTATTTTGTCGGCAACTTCATAATTAATTACTTTTTTTTGCTCATAAGATATTTTCCAATCATCAAATCCATCTGCTTTTGCTTTGAGATAAGTAGCATAAAGATTTGGCATTTCATCTTGATATTTTTCTAGCTCGTCAACTGAAATACTCCAATCGGATTTTAAACCTATTTCTCTAGTAATGATATAAAAATTTTCATAGTCTTCATCATCTTCAGAATTTATTTTAGATTTAACTATACCATCAGGTTTAATCCAAGTTGATGAAAAATAATAGTCTTGTTCCTGACATGGACGAACAGCTTCAAAACAAATTAATGCTCCTGCATATTCTTCAAATAATCTGGCAAATAACAGACCATTATCGTAATCACAACCCATATCCCAAGAGTCTAGACCATAAACACCATAGCCAGCAGAAGTGAAAAAAATTGAATTTCCTTTTATTTCTATATCATAAACTCCTGCTGTTTCATCTTTACCTGCAATTTGCAAAATTAACTCTTTAACTTTTTCTGGTTCAGTTGTGACAACTTCAGCTACATATTCCCACGAAACACCCATATTAACAATTCCCAATAAGTTTTACTGATTTGACGCTTTACAACATTTGTACTACAGTAATTATTACTTGTCAAGTTCCTTAATTTAAGGATTATTACGACCATCAAATAGTTATGAATAGTAAAAAGTTTTGAATGATGAGATTTTAAAAAAAGGATTAAGACATTTTATGGTAACTTCAACACAACTTTTATTCTGTAAATTCTCAGATCAAGAACTTACTCAACTGTGTGAATTATTATGTTCGGTTTTTGATACAACTCCAGAAGAATTGGTGAAACTGTACCAAGATATTGGTAGTACCTTTAATCAGCCAGGTTATCCTTTACATTTTAAAAATCGGAACTTTTTTGAGTCTGCAAATGAGGCTTTTCGAGCTACATATCAAAATTCTCCTGTTATTGCTGTAGATGTACCAAGTCTGATGGAATTAGACGATGGACAAAACGATAAACCAACAATTGCTATCATTGGACAAGACTCTAAAAATGATAGTGATCATGAAAAATTAGTAGTCGGCACACCTTATGGTTTGCATCACAAAGGTTCTCGTGAAGAGTTGCCGCGAACCAGACTATACTTTGAAATGATTCAAGTTTTGCTAGAATTAGGATATCGAGTTTATTTAACAGATGTATTAAAAATATGGGTTTGTAATCCAGATAAGCGTTATGTTGGAATGAAACTGCCAAATGTTGATGAACAGAAATTTCTGAAACTTATTAAACCAGAACTAGCTATAGTGCAACCAATCGCTGTAGTAACTTGGGGTAAAGTAGCTGGTAATTCTGTAGAAAATTTACAGTTAGGTATCAAGCACCTAAATTTTATTCATCCAAGCGGAGCCGCTAATGGTGATTGGAAAAAGTTACTTGGAGATTCACCAACCTATGCAAATAAGCTTGCCTACTGGCGTAAAATAATGACTCAAGAATTTGGAAAATAGGTTCAGATATTTGAAATTTACTGCGACACTTAGGGGTAAAGTTTAGGTTAGTAAAGCTCACCCAAAGTATCGCTCTTTCTTATTTTCTTCCTTCGTGTTCAAAGAATCACACTCATACCTTTCTTAACATAGATATGATGACTACCCGTAATTCTTTTCAAACTCCATCCATAACGTTCAACAATCTTACACAGAGATTTACCAGAAACTGATTTCATAAAGATAACTCAATTAATTGTTTTTCTGGTTCAATAGCTTCTTGTTGACTAGCAACTTCCAACCAACCTTGAACAGCATCTTTCAACATTTCTAATAAATGTTCATAACTTTCACCCCAGGTATGACATCCTGGTAAAGCTGGTACAGAACCACACCATACACCGTCTTCTTCCCAAATAATTGCTTTTATTTTCATAGCCAATTCCTTGAACTAGGGATATTTTACCGCAGAGGCAGTCAGACGTACCAGTTTAATAAAGATGAATAATCGCTTTTTGGAAGTTGAGGAGGTGCGATCGCAGCTTTTAAATTTCTCCCCATTCCCTAGCATCAATAAAAATAGAAAGATGCTTTTTATTACTCGTGGCAATAATTACCTCATGACCATAATTAGCAACTAAAATAGATTGAGCAGCTAAAATAACATCACCATCTAAAGCTTTATTATCTGCTGTAGATTTACCTTTGTTTCTCACTTCAGCCCATAATTCTGCTGCTTTTAACATCACTTCCGTTGTAATAGGAAGATAAATAATTTCAGCTTTCAGTTGATTAAGTTTTCTAATTCCTGATAACTTATTTGCTCTTAATAATTCCCGTCTAATTTCATAATCTATAATTTCTGGTAAAATTACCTCATAACCTCTTTCAAAAAGACTATAAAACCATTCTTGACATTGCACAGCTAGAGGATTTCCTTTAGGATTAGTAATTAACCCAACTGGTGCAGAATCTAAAACAATAACCTTACTCATTTTATTTTAAATTGAAATACCATTCATAGATTCAATAATTTCTGAAGTTTCTTGTTGTTCTTGTTGATCATCTGATTCATTCCATGACTCAAACAATCTTTTAATATTAGTTTTTCTGTGTTCTTTTTTAATTGCATCACTTTCATTAATTTCATTAATGGCATTTTCCCAGTTTTTCAAAGATGTTTGTTTCATCGTTACACTTTGACGAAATAAACGGACAATTTGTAGTAATTCGGGTATATATTCTTCTGGAGTATGTTCAATTTCTAGTAATAAATCATTGCGGGGTTTTGCTGATGATTTATCGGTAATGGATTGGTGATTGTTAATCATAAAATCCTAGATTTGATTATTTTTGTATATTACCAGTATATCGGATCAGAATAAGTAATGTCTGAAATTTATAAAATGTGATAACTACGGTGATCTAAATGATTCCTGTGAAGTGCTTTTCTATCGCTGTTTGGAAGTTGAAGGGAGTGCGTTAGCGAAGCGCACCGAAGATATCGCTCTACCAAAACAATAAAAACCCCAATCAGATATTGACAATTAACAAATCAGAAGATACTATAAAGGTAGGCATAGCCTGGGGGTAGTCGTATGACTGCCGCATCATAAACCGCTCACGTAGCGGTTTTGTTGTTTTTATGGGCTATCAAAGCAATAATACTTAATTCCTAAAGTAGTAACTTGATCCTGTTGTAACCTACAATCCACAAGTAAATTAGCATTTTTAAGAGCTAAAAACGCTTGATTATCAGGACTATCTTTACTACGCACAACTGGATACAAACATAAATCAGCAATTTGCATAACAGAACTAGCTTTTGTTTTGCTGTCTATTCCTCTTAATAATTTGGATAAATCATCAGCAGATAAAGGTGAATATTTATCAGATGTCGTAACATTAAAAGGTTGACCTTTAGCTCTTAAATCGTAAAAATATTGTTTGAGTAGATTATCTTCATTTTTACCTGCTGCTTCAAAATAAACCATTAAACTACCATTATTAATAGCTGCATATTTAGCACTACGTTCTATTAAAATAGAAAAGGCACTTTTCATCATTTCCCAAGTATTTTCACCATACTTTTCTAAATACCGATTGAGATATCCTTGACGAGAAATAACACAAGCATGAACAACTATAGGACAATTAATTATAGTGTGTGTCAAATCTTCAAAAAATTGCTCCTGTTGAACTTTAGATAATTTACCTAACCAAGCAAATCCTTTTTTCTTAGAGCGTATTTCGTTACCATGTAAAGGTTGTTCTTGACTAATATTCCAACGATTTTTAAAATCTAGTACCAATTGATTAATAATTTGTTCATCACTTCTTTTAATTAAAACTCCACCCATTGCAAAAACAGGACATTCATCTTTAGGATTTGGTTTTGCACTACCAGATTCATCAATATATATAGCAAATTCAATATTATCTTGTTGATTCATTTTCTAATTCTGTTACATTTAATAAATTGCCTAATAGTATTACATATTTCATGACAAAAAGGGATACTTGACTGGAAAATATAAAATTCGCTCTCTCTTCTTCTTTCGTGTACTTCGTGTCTATCCCTACGGGACGCTACGCGAACGTGGTTCGTTAAAAAAGGATATTGGGGAGTTGAAGGGGTGCGATAGCTATAACATTTAAGCAGTAGCAAATTCAGTATATTTCCTTTCTTCAGGAGGATGAAAAGCTAAAACAATATCAAGATTAGAAATACCTAACTTCATTAACTCATTAGCTATTCCTTCTTCAGTCCAATCTTCTTCAATCCAAATTTTATCATTTTTAATTCTGACATTAACTTGAATATTATTTGTTCTTTTTTTTCCATCCCAACCCAAAAAACACCAAATATAGTGATGGTTATTATCATCAAAAATTAAACAACTTTCATCAGTTAAATTTGCTGCACTAGAAACCCAATTATGATATTCCGTGAGAATTTGTTTAATTGCTATTTGATATTGTTCTAGTTTATCCATTGTAATATCTCCTCTTTTTCTACATTAACTACAATCATTAAAATTTGATTTAATTGGACAATCTCTTTAATTGAATCTCTGGTAAAAAAGTTTTGATACGTACTTTCCTTAATAGCTAAATAAATTTTATATTCTGGTTCTGTCAGGTTAATTAAATTACGATATAAAATATATTGCCCTAAAGCTAGTTCAAAATCTCTCATGGGAGAAGGACTAAGAAAACTCTTGATTTCAACAATTATTTTCCGTCCATTTTGTTCTGCTGCAATCGGTTTTTCTGCGGATAAATCGGCAAATAATTCAGCATCTTTATATTTAATTTTATAAGGATCAGCCGTAATTTTCCAACCATCTTTAATTAAAGCGTTTTTAATAGCATCATGGTAAATATCTTTTGCTGGCATTGTTTTCTTGATACTATTTTAGTAAACACGAATTAATCTTAACAGTACATTTTAACAGTACAATTATATCATATACTCAAGCGTTAGCGTAGCTCACTAAAGGAATGAAGTGTCATATTTTTCTCCTTGGTAAAGATTTAAATTAAACCCCAAAACCCAAAACCACATCCAAAGCAGTCCGAATTTCTTCCCAATATTCAGCTTCTAAAATACCCACAAACCCTAAAACCCGACGATAATCAACAGAACGAATCTGAGCAACATCAATAAAACGATCTTTATCTAATCCATTAGTTACTGTTGCTTTGACATTGACAATATAGGGAGCTTGCTTACTTCCTGGTCGGAATGGCATTACAATAGTTAATAATCCATATTGATTCATAATATCATTTTGAACTATTAAACAAGCACGGATTTTTTGTGCTTCTGCTCCCACAGTTGGATCAAGATTTACCCAGCGAATTTCACCCCGTTTATAAGTTAAATTACCCTCTGGCATTAATACCATCTCCAGCTACATTATCCCAAGCTGAAATCTCATTTTGATATTCTAAATCTTTCGCATCTTCTTGCAGTGCAGCAATTATTTCAGCTTCTAAAATTTTGCGTCTTTGTTCTGCTAATAGTGCGTTAATATAGGCACTACGATTACCTTTTGCTTGTTGATCAATAAATTGGAGAATGTCTTTTTCTAAAGTAATTGTGACTTTCATCATTATGTATGACTTATTCATCTTACCAATCAATCATACCACTTTTTTGATAATTTGCAAATACTCTGTATTCTCTGTGTCTGGAGTGGTTCGTTAAAAAAGGATGTTGGGAAGTTGAGAAAATGCGATCGCTCCATAGACTATTACCACTACACCCTTGTTTTTTCACACAAAAACGAGTAAGTATGCCACCGTTTTTGATAATTCCATTGGTATTAAGAAAAGCAGGTTCACTATATTGTTCAGCATCAATATTTGCTCCTGAAGGTTCTGTACCTGGAACTTTTTCCCAGTTGGGGTTTTTGATTGTGTCTGTTGCTGCTATTGCTGGTATTGACAAAGATAAACAAACACTTAAAATAGCCGTGTTACATAAAATTTTTTTCAAATAATGTTTGATACTAAACATGATTTTAGAAACTCCTAATTTTTTCATTAATTACAGCGGGAAACTGGGATATTTCTGATATATTATGCAATATAGCGTTTCCCAGTCTAATGAAGTACACACCAATTTATTCACTGTTCCCTGTTCCCTGTTCCCTGTTTCCTAAAACTAAAAAACTTTGTACCTCACTAGCATGGGAATGGCTATAATATGATCATTATTGGCGATCGCAAAAAACCTTTCCAAACACTCCAAACAAGCGATCGCCATTGCATAAACAATAACTAAGTTTTTACCTTCTTTGTTGTTCTTTCTCTAATTGTTTCTCAGTTCTTTCATAGGGATTAGTTTTAGGTCGCCAACTTGGAAAAGCACCAATCAAAGCATCATTAATAGAATTACGAAATTGAAAACTTGCTTGTCCCACAGCACCAGGAAAAACCTTATCCCCACAAGCTGTAAACAGTACACTACCAATAAAAAGAAAAGGTATATATCGTTTAATCATGATATCTCCCTGTCAATACAGTAAATTAATTTAATTGACACTCCCCTGCTACACCGTGAGGTTAGCGGGAGATTCTTGTTTCACAGAAACCTGCACGGCAGTTGACGGCAATTGCTACAAGTCGGGAAACCCACCCAACGCAATGCCTCCTCTACCTGGGAAACCCCAAGACCGCACTGCCTCTTTTTGGTACAAGTACCAACGAGTCTCACAGTCTGATTCATTTACGCTGAACATTTCTGAGCATTGATTGACAAAGCTCGAACTGTAACGATAGCAATACCATCATTACTGACAGTAAAGGAGGAATCCCTCAAAGCACGTAACATAATATTACGTGCGCCATTAGCATCTCTCGGTGTTTGCGCTCCACAATTCGGGCATTTATGCACCTTAGAGCCACCTAATTTAGAGTGCTGATGTCCACATACACCACAAGTTTTAGATGTATGGGCTTCACTAACATCAAGTACCACGCAACCACGCTTTAATCCTTGATGTTTAACAATTAACTTGAATCTATAATGCGCCCAAGTCAACATACTTCTCACAGTTTTAGATTTAATTTTTCTCCTAGTTTTGGCTACCATTTGGGATGTCTCAAATCTAGGTAAAAAGATTAATCTGTAATTACTGGTAAGATAATTAGCTGATTTTTTATGCACATCATCAATCAAGTTTTGGATTCGTTCTCGCATCCGATTTGCCGCTTTCCTCATCCCACGGCGACGTTGAGCATTTACCTGTGTAGAACGACTCATCAAATTATCTAAGTGATGACACAAACGAGTAATTTTCCCTATATCACCACCACCAATTTCAATCACTTTGTCGCCATCGTATCCAGTTAAAAAACTTCTCACTCCCGGATCTATAGCGATGATTTTTTGAGCTTGGTGAGATAATTTAACTAATGGTTCAGGAAAAATGGCAAACCATTTACCCCGGCGATAGACTAACTGAGTACCATAATCACAAGATTCTGGTATTGGTTCACTAGACTCGAATCCGAGTTTTTTGGTAAGCTGACTATACCACTTTCCTTGGGTAAAATTACTACTGTTAAACTTTATCGTTTGTTTAGCATCCCGCACACTTTTAAACTTAGCATCACGACTAGCTGTATAAGCTTGATGAGCGTCAAACGTGGCGTTTTGTCTAATATGACATGGTGTTTCTTTTACCCACGCTGGTAAATCAGATTGCATGACCAAATTTCTCAGATTTAACTTACTGAGTTTTTTGTGTGACTGACGCTGTATAGCAATAGCTTGGTTATAGCAATAACGACAAGCCGCCAACCATTTCTTCCATACCTTTTTTAGTTCAGGACTTGGGTAGATCCGGATCTTCTTTGATTGCAGATTTGTACTTTCTGAGTCCGTATAATCTACAACTGAAGACGTGAACAATGGCAAGTATGTCTTCCACCAATTCTCGCTCTGGGGATAAACCGTCTTGGTTGAGAACCAAGATTTTTGTACCGTCTTGCTCACAGTACCATTGGATGAGGTCAGCCCCGAAACGAGCCAGTCTGTCTTTGTGGGCAACCACAACAGTTCCGACATCGCCTTGACGGACTCGCTCCAAAACGGCTCTAAGTCCTGGTCTTTTGAAATTAAGACCACTGGCGATATCAGTGATGAGTATGGCTTGAGGGTAGAGTTCGAGTAACTTTGCAATTTGTCTATCCAGGTCTGCTTTTTGTCCACGACTGGAGACACGGGCGTAAGCGATAACTGCCCGTTTTCCTTTCTCTTTTGAGAGTCCTGTGTACGATGCGATATCATACCTTCGCTGTCCTGATGGTGTTCTAATTGCTTGTATCTGACCACCCTTTTCCCATCTTCTTAAAGTATGAAGACTGACACCAAAATGTTCTGCTGTTTCTTTTGGTGATGTGTATTTAGGCATCAGTTTTACTGAATTGATACCTAAACATTATATCATTTATTGTTCAGATATGCTCAATGTTGCTCAGGTATTTTTCTTTCAGGACGGAACTCTCCACAAGCTTGAAATTCTGTGTGTCCCACAGTATTTGTTGATAAAATTCTTAATCCTTGAGTTCTCAAGTTCTTGACTGCGTTTACATCTCGGTCATGATGAGTTTTACAGCTTAGGCACAAATCCAATCACAAACACTGAGATTTAAGGAATTATTTTGATACCCACAACAAGAACAAAGTTTACTGCTAGGAAAAAATCTATCAACTTGAATAAATTTACCTGACTCTCTATCTAGCTTTTGAAAAAACTGCTTTAACAATTCCTAATTTTACTAATTTTAGTCCTTACACACCAGTTTATTCCCTGTTCCCTGTTCCCTAAAACGAAAAAACTTTGTATTTCACTAGCATGAGAAAAGCTATAGTGTATTTTTCTACTAACCTAGCTTATCATAAGACAATATTTTTATTTATCACCATTCAGGTTACATGAGTAATCAAAGTGGAAACCTCAACCACAACTGCGTAATATCTGCAAATTCAGCCAAAATATTGCATTCAAAGCGAGATTTATGGCACAAAGAACCAACATTTTACTATTTTGCTTATGGTTCTTGTATGTGTCCAGTGGATTTAAAGCGATCGCTAGGAGAAAATACCCATCCCTATGTCATCGGACCTGCCATATTAAAAGAATATCAATTAAAATTTTACGGTTACTCTCCAAAACGTGAATGTGGAGTATTAGATGTTGTCAAAGACAGAACATCAATCGTCACAGGAGTGCTTTATCAACTACCTTGGCGGCTGAGTGATAAACTAGATCAAAGAGAAGGAGTAGAACAAGGTTTTTATAGTCATGAAGTTGTAGATATTCACTATCAAAACCAAATCTACAAAAATGTGCGTACCTACGCAGTAGTTGACAAACTGCAACAGGAAATTCCCCCCAACGACTGGTACTTTAACGTAGTTTTACGAGGTGCAATTACCTGTGGACTGCCTGAAGAATACTGTTGGGATTTGTTTAATAAAATGCACCAACTACAAAAAACGCACCAACAACAAACAAAATACACAATCAAGACTTAATCTAACTCACGACGGCCTTCTAAAGCCCTAGCTAAGGTGACTTCATCAGCATATTCCAAATCACCACCCACTGGTAAACCAAAAGCAATCCTTGTCACCTTAGTAAAGGGTTTTAATAACTGACCTATATATAGTGTAGTTGTTTCCCCTTCCACACTGGGGCTGATAGCCATAATTACCTCTTGGGGTTTTTGTTGACTAACTCGCTGTACTAAACTTTGTACCGTCAACTGTTCAGGACCAATACCATCCATAGGAGATATTACCCCGCCCAAAACGTGATACTTACCTTTATACTCACGGGTTTTTTCCAAAGCAATCACATCACGGGAATCAGCAACTACACAGATAGTTTGATTATCCCGGTTTGGGTTACGGCAAATTTCACATACAGGTTCAGAGGAAAGATGATAACAAACCTGACACAAACCTACCTTTTTTTTGGCATCTAGTAGCGCCTGTGCTAAAGCTTCAACCTCTGATTCTGGGCGTTTTAAAATATGCAGCGCTAGACGTTGAGCAGATTTAGGACCAACTCCAGGGAGGCGTTGCAACTGTTCTATTAACCGAGCTAGGGGGCGTGCGTAAACCGTAGTTTTATCTCCTTTGATTGTCGTTAGCAGTTATTATATATTGATTAAATAGGGTTTGCTGAAAAAGTCTGTTAGTTGAGGCTCTTAATAGGGAATAGGGAATAGGGAATAGGGAATAGTTTGAGGTATCTGTCATCCCCAAATTTTTGGATTTCTTAGTCCCAAAATGCACGGTTTATAATATATCCCCAACCTCTTAAAAAAAGTCGGGGATCTGAGTATCAAATTTTTTGAGTGCAATCAGAAAATTGTTTCAAAATTAAACAATAGCTAGTTCTGGTTCAGGTTCTAGTTGTTTTTGAGACAAATTACCAAAAAAGTCATAATGATCTAAAGCCTCCAAAATACCCCAAGCGTAATGACCTTGGGCAAAATACACTTGAGAATAACCACGTAGGTTCTCAATTTCCTGACTATAATTTCCTACAACTACAGCCAAGGTATTACCACTGAGCATGGTTTCATCATTACCGGAAGCACCAGCGACTAAGAAACGTTGAACAGGTAAACCCCACTTCCAAGCCACATAACGAATTGCATCACCTTTAGAAGCCCGTATAGGTACTAAATCCAGATACATATTATGGCTATAGATACCCTTAACAGGTAATTGATGGCGGCGTAAATGGCGGATAATATCCCGGAATTTCGGAGCTTTAGACTCATCCACAAAGTAACTGATCTTATATTTGCGTTGTGCTTCCGGTGGTTGCAATTCCACACCAGGAATATCTTTCATTACCTGACGGATAGCTTCCCCTTGCCAGTGATAGCCGATGTGTTTTTGCCAACTGGTATCAGTCACTATCTGCGGTCCGTAGTAAATCTCACTACCTGCTGATGTAATTAATAAATCAGGCATGGGAAAACGCCATTCTTCCAGCATTTCCAAGGTACTTTTGAGGGTGCGCCCGGTAGCAATACCTACACCTGTTGTTTGACCATCATCACGGATGCGTTCAATGAGTCTTTCTAAGGCTTCTTTGTCACCTAATAAAGTATTATCAATTTCACATACCAAGAATCTATCAGCGGTTGGTAAGCGGTTTGTATCGGGAACTTTCCAATCTGGATGATCTTTAGCTGGAGATGCTGGTAAAGGACTGAGTAGAGATTGAATTCTTTGTTGACTAAAGATGCGGATTTGATCTAGATATTTCTCAACATGACTTTCCCAGGAGAAATATTTGCAGACATTGGTTATACCATTGCTTGACCACTGCTGCCACTGTTCTCTATCTTTGAGGGTAGTTTTCAGGGCATTTTGGATATCTTGAATATTTAAAGGATCAATCAATAGGCCATTTTCACAAGCTGCCAAAATATCCCTTGGACCACCATCGGAGGTAGCGACAATGGGTACACCACAAGCTGTAGCTTCAATTAAGGTTAAACCAAATGGTTCTGTTAGGGCTGGGTTAATAAAAACACCTTTGGTTTTTGCTGTTAAACGGTATAAATCTGGAACATCATCAGCGTTATGATGTTTAGGATAGGCAACATGACCATAAAGATTATAGCGGTCTATTAGCTGCAATATTTCCATGAACACCTGACGCGGACCAGATTCCATTGTCATGATGTCTTCTCGTTTTCCTAGTACCAATACTAGGTTAGCCAGGTGACGTAATTCTGGATCTTCACCGTAGGCTTTGATTAAACTACTAACGTTTTTCCGAATTGCTGGGCGAGATATCGCCGTGATCATCGGCTTTTGCGGATCTTTCAGAAAGGGTTCTAATTCCTTTTGAATTGGTGGGTTTTGCCAATCATCTGCCGCTGGGTAAAATCTTTCTAGCGCTACTCCAGGGGGTATGACTAGCATTCTTTCTGGTTGATAGCGATCATATACGCTATATTGTTCTTCGACTTCTTGGTTGGTACTGGCGATGACTAAAGCCGCTCCACCTAATGTAGTTTCTTCCGCATCTATTCTTTTACTGATGTGAAAGTGTTCTTCAATTATGTTCTGTTTTGTTCCCTGTTCTAATAATCTCTGCTGTTTCACTCTACCCAGGGAGTGACCTGTATGCACTAGGGGTATTCCTAACCACCCTGCAACCCGACTACCAACATACCCTGCATCTGCATAGTGTGTATGAATTATGTTGGGTATTCTCCCTACTTTACGAATGTGCCGCAGTAGTTCATCAGCCATTGTGTCTAAGTATGGCCATAAAACTTCTTTTCGCAGATAGCGACGGGGACCACAGTTGAGACGAATTATTTGGGCTTTATCTGCAAGTTTTTCTATGGGTTGGGCGTAGTCAGGACTGACTTTTGCATCATTCACCAACCGAGTTACTAAGTCTACCCTTTCAACCTGTGGGTTTTTGGCTAATGTATTTGCTAATTCCACTACATATTTTGTTTGTCCGCCGGTATCAGCGTCTCTTCCTAATTCTAAATTCTCACCTCTAATTAATCCGTGAACACTAACGAGTATAATGTACAGTCCTGGACTGTGTGACATTCTGTCTTCCTCCATAATTGACTGTATAAAAGGCTATATTTTATCTTTTTATAGTTACTAAAAACACGATCAAATACGATCAAATATTTTTAGTTTTATTAGGTGGGCGTAACTGTGGGCGAAAATTTTTACACCTCAAAATGCTAACTGCAAGCCTCTTACCATTAAATTTTAACTAAGATGTTGTCTGCAACTAATTTTAGTTATTACTAAGTTATGTTGCTTGATATCTTAGTTTAGTCTAGGTTAAATCCAACACTAATCAATATATCATAAATGGTAACATCTGACCATATTTAATAATATATTGATGGCTGAAATCCCTGGTTTGATGATGTTATTTAATTTAATGTAATACAAAAATATCAACTTTTTTATACCAAATAGTTAGATGTAATTGTGGCAGATAGTACCCTGTTTCCTTAGCTGGTAGGGAAATCTGAAGATTGGGTTGAGTGATTGCAGGGATGAATTGTTTGTCAATTGTGTAAATTTTTTATGTGTAAATCGGTTTGTCTAATTTTTATCCTCTACAATAAATCAATTACACTGAGTAACATTGATAATTTAGCTGTTGATTTCTGTAGTTAAATGTACTGAATGAAGTTATGTCCAACAAGAAAAAAGAACCTAGCGGTTGTGGATGTGCAAATATTCCCATATCTGTGATCATCATATTGGTTGGTGCAGGATATGGGTTGTTTACTCAAAGAGATAAAATAAATATTTATCAGATTTTTCCACAATTACCAAAAATCGCATCTACTAATATTAATTCTGCCCCAATTACCTCTCCTGTAACAAGTCCGCTATCAACTCAGGCGGAAATTACACCAGTGAATAAACCAGTACCTATTCAACCTCAAATACCTGCAAGTATCAAAGAGATTCCATCACCAAATACAACTCCAAATAATATTAAGTCTCTTACATCTGTGGTTCAAAAACCACTACCAACAGCTTGGCAAAAGAAAGTAATTAAGGGTATTTATTTAAGTCGCTATCAAGTGACTAATAATGCGGATGAAAAAACTATTCGTGACCGGGTAATTTACTATAAAAGTCAAGGATTTAATACTATTATTCATGGTGTTTGGGGTAATGGTTGTTCTATGTATCATAGTAAGGTGATGCAAAAAACCTTGGGTTATAAAAGTTGTCCAAATGAGTTTCAAGATAAGTGGTTAGATTGGTTAATTGATGAGGCTCATAAACAGGGAATGGAGGTTCACGCTTATTTTGAAAGGGGAATTAAAATTGATAAAAATAGCCCGATTTATAATTTAGCTGTAACTCAAAAATGGCTTGTTCCTGGTGTGGATAAAACCTATGCTGGGTTAGATCAATATGTGCTGGATGTGGAAAATACCAATGTTGCTAATTATTTAACTGATACTTTAGTGGAGTTTGTGAAAAGATATCCTCAAATTGATGCGGTGCAATGGGATGATTATTTAGCTTATCATGCTGAATTACCAGGAAAGATCAATCGTACTGATAAGTTAACAGCATTTATGCAGCGGATGATTAAAGAGATGAAAATAGCTAATTCTCATGTGAGTTTTGATATTTGTCATCATAATCCTTATTGGGCTAAACAATATTTTGCGGCTGATTGGTTGAAGTGGGGTGTAGATAATGTGTTTATTCAAGCCTATAATGATAAAAATTTTCAGGATGAATTAAATTATGTGAAAGATTATCAGGGTGTTGCTATTAGTGAATCTCAATCTCATCGTCTGCAACAATTAGTGAATAACCCGGATATCAAAAGTATTCTAATTTTTCCTTTGAATGGCAACCCGGAAATAACGGCGGCTAATATTAACAAGCTACTCCAAAATGTTAAATAGCATTTATAACTTTATGTACTCTTGAGTGTTAACGTTTTTAACTTAATAGATGAATCTTAACTAATGGGTATTAAGATCATAATGGGCAGTAAGTGAGTAAAAAAATTACTTCAGAAATGAACTAAATGTCAAATCCTCCGTCAAGGAAGATATAAGTATAAATGAGAGGTAAAATTATGGCATTACAAGCACTGAGATATTTTTTATGGGGCGGTTTGAGTTTATCTTTGTTGATTGGTAATTCTGCGGCTTTTGCTCAAACTGATGCTATTGTTGTTCCTACTGTACCTTCCGGTTCAACAACTACAGTCCCATCTAGTACATCTACGGGTACACCTACCCCGACTACTGTAGATACTGGGACTAGATTTAGTTGTCAAAACTATAACAATAGATTTACGGTGATGTATCAACCCCAAAGCCAACCAGGTCAGTTTTTTGCTTGGGCTGCACCCCAGGCCTTGGGAGGGGGTTGGAGTCCTGAAAATCGTTGTCAGGCGATCGCCCAAAGGTTGGAATTATATCGTCCTGATGGACTACAAGAATTACAAATAGCCAGAGAAAATAACGAAAATATTATCTGTGTAACTACGGAGGCTAATCCTGCTTGTCGGATTTTACTGACAGTACCCAGAGATAAAGACCCTTATGCGATCCGTAGTAGTATTTTCAGTAACCTAGCCACCGCAGATAATGGACAACAAACTATAGCGGTAAACACTTATAGAAATCGTAGTACAGGTGGAGTGAATGAACTATACAATTTAGGTCGCACACTTCTGGGTGGTAGTAGAACAAATAATGTTAATTCTTCTAGAAATGGTATTAATTTGAAACCTTTCTTAGACCCTAGAGATGGGGGTACTGGCAAGAATTTAAGAAATGGAGTCTCTATTCGTCGTCAGTCGCAACCACAGCAACGGACTATCTTAAATCCTGGGTTGTTCAGATAATCAGTAGACGTGAGGCAGGAGCAACAAATCAACCCTTTTAATGATCTTCAAGAACATCTTTGCAGACAGCGGTTAATTGAATTGGTGTCATTCAGGTGAAAAGTAAGAAAGATTTAATGAGACTTCATCATCTCATTAAGTTGTAGTAAAATTGTAAATTTTTGATTAAATCCCCAGCAATACTTCAAGTCTTCGCAATTTTCTCACTATACTCAAAGAGGTAGGAAAGATTGACAATGAAACAATACATAACATCGTTTCTCTGGGTATCAGTATTATCTACTAAAACAGAAAAAGTTGAGAAAAGGACGTTCCGGTAACATCTTGTAGGGTAGTTTAAGAAATTTAGAGATATATCTTACGCAATTCCTGTGTGAGACAAAATATCTCAACTAGAGATGTAAATTTTCATTTTGATAACTTAGCTAGGAAAAAATAATGACAAACTTCAGTTCACCCAATAACTTGCCAGTAGGTCAACAACGCCCATACTCTATACTTTTAAACGATTTTAATGGAGATCAGAAATTAGATGTAGCAGTTGCCAATTATGGTACTAACAATGTTTCCATATTATTGGGTAATGGAACAGGCGGGTTTGGCTCTCCCGCTAGTTTTGATGTAGGGACTTTAGGACCCGTATCTATATTTGCGGGTGATTTCAATGGAGATGGCAACCAAGACCTAGCAACTGCAAATGTTGATTTAACAACTTTTAGCAGCAGCAATATTTCATTTTTATTAGGAAACGGAAGCGGTGGTTTTAGCGCTCCTACTAACATTAACGTTCCTGCGCCTGGATTATTGGCAATTGCATTAGGAGATTTCAATGGAGATGACCTGCCTGACATTGCCGCAGGTTCGTTAGCTCCTGGCCAAAATGATGTTTCAGTCTTTTTAAGTACGGGTTTTTCCGGCGGTCAGGTTACTTACAATTCTACTCCTTTCACATACACCATAGGTCAAACAACTCGTAGTCTTGATCTGGGTGACTTCAATAACGATGGCTTAACAGACCTGGCATTAGTGAGGACTGGAATACCTTCCGTGTTTGTCAGATTGGGAACTGGTACTGGCGGATCAGGTGAACCAATTTTTTCCAGCACTGAAGCCAGCTATAATGTCGGATCAGAACCTCGTTCAGTCACCATAGATGACATTGATGGCGATGGCAACTTAGACCTGGTGGTATCTAACAGTGCTAATGATAATGTTTCCTTACTCCGTGGACAGGGTAATGGTACTTTTCAAAATGCTATTCCTTACTCAGCAGGAGATGGGGTTCGCTCTGTAGCTATAGGATTCATTAATGCTGATTTTGGGTTAGACCTGGTAACAGCTAATGAACTTGATAATACTGTTTCTGTGTTAATAAACACAACACCTGGTGATAATTTTACAGGTGATACTGCCAATGACACATACAATGTTGATAGCACTACTGATGTAATTACTGAAAATCCCAATGGAGGAACTGATACTGTTAATTCCAGCGTTACTTACACTTTGCCCAATAATGTAGAGAACATTAACTTAACTGGTAGCAATAATATTAATGCTACAGGTAATGATTTAGGCAATGGCATCAGAGGTAATGACGGAAATAATACCCTAGATGGTGGTGGTGGTTCTGACTATATATACGGTAATGGAGGTAGTGATAATTTATTGGGTGGAACTGGAGATGACTATATCTCAGGTGGCGCAGGTGTTGATACCATGTCAGGTGGTACAGGTAACGACTTGTATGAAGTTGATGATCTAGATGTAGTCATTGAAAATGGTGGCGAAGGAATTGATACAGTTAATTCCAGTGTAACTTACACTTTAGGAAATAATGTTGAGAATTTAACTTTAACTGGATCTGCCAATATTAACGGTACTGGCAATAGTTTCAACAACGATATCAGAGGTAATGAAGGCGATAATACCCTCGATGGTATGGGTGGTCAAGACTACCTATACGGTAACGGAGGTAATGATAGTCTATTAGGTGGTAGCGGAGATGACTATCTCTTCGGTGGTACAGGCATTGATACCATGGTAGGTGGTACAGATAACGACGTGTATGAAGTTGATAATCAACAAGATGTAGTTATTGAAAATGCTGGTGAGGGCATTGATGAGGTTCAATCTTTTATTACCTACACACTGGGCAACAATGTAGAAAGACTAAAATTGCTCGGCAGTGGTAATATAGATGGTACTGGTAATGAATTAGATAATACTATTACTGGTAATAATGGCATTAACAATCTGAGTGGTGGTGTTGGTAGTGACTATCTGTATGGTTTAGGTGGCGATGATACTCTGATTGGTGGTAGTGGTAATGATTTCCTTATTGGTGGTGATGGACGTAATACCTTCCGTTTCCTCAGTTCTGCTGATGGGATAGACACGATTAGTGACTTTAAAGCTGGTACAGATGCTATTCAAATAGTAGCTAGTGGCTTTACTGGTTTGGTTGCACCTAGTCCCATTGGACCTTCTTTGAGTGGTGCAGCTTTCATTTCCGGTATTGGTGTAACTGAAGCTACAAATGGTGACCAAAGATTTATATACAATACCAGTAGTGGTACTTTATTCTTTGATGCTGATGGTAATGGCGCTGGTGGTAAAGTGCAAATTGCAACTTTAAGTAATTTGGCTAACCTCACTGCTGGAGATATTTTCCTGATTTAAAGGATGGGCAATTTTTAGTAAAATATATTACTCAGTGTAAAGTACACCAGTAAATATTACAAGATTGGGGAGTAAAGGAAATCACCTTTCTCCCTTTCTTTTTTTTAGTAGGTGTTGACGACTTGCTAAACTCTTGACGATATCTAAATTCCTGAATTTTGGGGACTATTTCTAAGTTTTTTTACTTAACTGCCATTTTGGGCTTGCATTTTCAAAAAATTGTGATAGTTTGGTACGATGATATTTGCATACGGATATTTTTTACCAATGTATGTAACAAAGTAAGCCGTTAAACTGATAAACTTCACAAACAATTTATGTATGGTCTATGTAAAAAACCGGAAAATGGAAGAGTATGTAACTCAAAATAACGTTTTCTTAACTCGTAGATAAACATATTCCAATCTAGTTCTACTATTGTCTTGATCACAATTAACGGATAGAGGTGGTAAACCTGCATACAAGTAATATGAATCCAGTGCTACAATTTGGCGATCGCATACTACCATCTGGGGAAGTCCTGCAATTACTACAGAAATACCAATTAGTGCCACCATTACTCAAGGAAGTGGTGATAGATCAGGCGATCGCACAAGTTGAACATACACCACAGGAAGAACAACTGGCCTGTGAACAATTAGCTCAACAATATCAAGGAAGACAAGAACAAATTAATCTTGAACAAATTAAAAGTATAGCTATTCGGCAATTGAAACTGGAAAAGTTTAAAGAAGCTACCTGGGGACAGGACTTAGATTCTTACTTTTACCAGCGTAAACCCCAACTAGATCGAGTTATCTATTCATTGATTACTACATCTGAGATTGGGATAGCCCAGGAAATTTATTTCCGCATTCAGGAAGGAGAACAGTCTTTTGCTGAACTCGCCAGAGAATACGCCCAGGGACCAGAATCACAAACTGATGGTTTAGTCGGTCCGGTGGAATTACAAGGTTTAAACCCCATGTTAGCGAGAATTTTATCTGTGAGTCAGCCCCAACAACTATCACCACCAACTCAAATAGGGGAATGGTTAGTAATTGTCAGATTAGAAAAACTCCTACCAGCGCAGTTGGATCGTCAGATGCGTCAAAGGTTGTTAAATGAGCGTTTCCAGAGTTGGTTACAAACCCAAATACAACCCCAAAACTGGCAAATTAAATTAGCAGAAGATTAAGTGAGTGAGGATGTGAACTGGATTAAAACTAAAAAAAGATTTAATGAGAAATATTAAATTTTTCCTGTTCATCACTCTACTCAGATTTTGCCATGAATAATAATACTATCTATTGCTTCCATCTCACCAACATTTAATTAATTCTCATAAACATGACCTATAGTAATCAAGCCTTTTCTGAATTTTTAGCCAAACTGCCTGGGTTTGAACAACTATCAGTATCTGAGAGAAATAATCTTTTATCTCAGCAGCAGGCCTTACGTTATCGTATTGGTCAAAAAATTATTAGTAAGGAGAAATTACCTGATCGGATAGCCATTCTCTATGAGGGGAAAGTTAGGTTACTAGGGTATGATCCACAAACACAATTACCTGTCACCTTAAAAATTTTAGAACCGGGGGCGGTAATTGGGGAGATTAGTTTATTAAGACAGATAGCTTGTGAAACGGCGATCGCCTCTACAGAAATAATTTGTTTAACTTTCAGTACGGCAGATTATTTAAGTCTCTTATTTCAAAATCCAACTTTTGCCCAGGATCGTCAAAATGCTAGTCATGTGATTGAGATATTTGATGTTCTCAGTCCGCTGTTAGCACAACAAGCTAACGCTAGTTTAAACCTCAAAGAAATTACTCAAGAGTTAGTTTCTCAGGTACAAATTAATTATCTTCTCCCAGGCAAACATCAAGTCAACCAGTTAGATGCTTCTAGAGTTTGGTTTGTTAGTGGTGGTGGTACAGTTGCTAATTTTCCCCCAGGAACACAAATACAACAAACTTCTAGAAATATCCTAGAGGTAACAGGTACTAGCCCAGCAAGGTTAGTAGGTATCTTACCAGAAGATTTATCATTTTTGGATCAACAAAGAATAGCAGATACAGAACAACCAGAAATAGAACTGAGTGCAGAAGAAATAGATATTCCCTATGCTGTTAATGAACCTGTAGCACAATCAAAACCACAACAAAAAACACAAGTTGATTACAACTTAAAAAAATTTCCTTTCTTCCGAGGTAAGGGAGAAGTGGATTCTACTTTAGCCTGTTTCCAAATGTTGGCTAAACATCTAGATGATGTGCCTCTGAGAAAAGAAGTAGTTAAGAGAATTTTAAGTGAACAAATTAAAAGACAGGGAACGATTTCCTTTCCTGTTTGTGCTTATTTAGGAGAATTGATTGGTTTAAAATCCCAATTAATAGAAATTCCCTCTTCCGCATTGACGCGAATTCCCACACCTGCATTAATTCAATATAAAGATAGTTACGCAGTGGTTTATGCAGTTGATGATAGTACCTTTGTTTTGGGTGTTCCATCCCAGGGAATTATTAGCCGTAGACCTGGTCAATTGTTGCAAGAAATAGCCACCGCAGATGATAACATCCAAGCACCTTTAAAAGTTTTACTAATTAGTGCTACCCAGGAAACACCACAACAAAGATTTGGGTTAAGTTGGTTTTTACCATATTTATCACGTTATCGGCGAGTTTTAATAGAAGTATTTGTTGCTTCTTTCTTTGTGCAATTAGCAGCACTGGCTAACCCTTTAGTTATTCAGTTAATCATTGATAAAGTTATCGTTCAAAATAGTATTAATACCCTAAATGTTTTAGGGGTTTTACTATTAGCTGTGGGTGTATTTGAAGCTGTTCTCACAACATTAAGAACTTATTTATTTGTGGATACTACAAACCGGATTGATATGGGTTTGGGTTCACAAATTATTGATCACTTACTGAGATTACCATTACGCTATTTTGAAAAGCGCCCAGTGGGTGAATTAGCAACAAGAATTAATGAGTTAGAAAATATTCGTCAGTTTCTCACAGGTACAGCATTAACTGTTGTATTAGATGCTGTTTTTTCATTAATTTATATTGTTGTCATGCTGTTTTACAGTTGGCAATTAACCTTAGTGGGTTTGGGAATTATTCCTTTATTTGTGATTGTGACGTTAATTTCTGCGCCTACAATTAGTAGACAGTTAAGAACTAAAGCTGAAAGGAACGCTGTGACGCAATCTTATTTAGTGGAAGTAATGTCCGGTATCCAAACAGTAAAAGCCCAAAATATTGAGTTGCGCTCGCGTTTTTCCTGGCAAGAAAGATACGCTAAATTTGTAGCCGCAGGTTTTAAAACTGTAATTACTTCTACTTTAGCTAACTCCACCAGTCAATTTTTAAATAAACTTAGTGCTTTATTGGTGTTGTGGGTGGGTGCTTATTTAGTATTGCAAGGAGAATTAAGTTTAGGAGAATTAATTGCATTTAGAATTATCTCCGGTTATGTTACCAGTCCAATTTTAAGATTGGCGCAATTGTGGCAAAACTTCCAACAAACGGGATTATCTTTAGAACGATTAAGTGATATTGTTGATACTCCCCAAGAAGCGGAAGCAGACAGAGATAATATTCCCCTTCCTGCTATTGTTGGTGCGGTGAAATATGAAGGTGTTTCCTTTAGATTTGCACCCGCTGGACCACTACAATTAAATAATGTGAGTTTAGAATTTCCTTCTGGGCAATTTATCGGTATTGTTGGTCAAAGTGGTTCAGGTAAAAGTACAATGATGAAATTACTGCTGAGACTTTATAACGTTGAGTCCGGCAGAATTTTAGTAGATGGATATGACATCAGTAAAGTAGAACTTTATTCCTTGCGTCGGCAAATAGGTGTAGTACCTCAAGATCCTCTGTTATTTGATGGTACTGTTCAGGAAAATATCGCCTTAACTAACCCCGATGCCAGCACTGATGAAATTATCGAAGCTGCTAGGATCGCGGTTGCCCATGAATTTATCATGAACTTACCCAATGGTTACAACACCAGAGTAGGGGAAAAAGGATCAAACCTTTCCGGTGGACAAAGACAAAGAATTGCGATCGCTCGTTCTATTCTCCAAAAACCCAAGTTATTAGTATTAGACGAAGCTACCAGCGCCCTCGACTATCCCACAGAAAGACAGATATGCTTGAACCTAGCGCGAGCATTTCAAGGTACAACCGTATTTTTCATTACTCACCGCCTCAATACTGTCAGTAATGCCAATACAATAGTTGTTATGGATGGTGGTCGAGTTATCGAACAAGGTAGCCACCAAGAATTAATGAACTCCAAAGGTCATTATTTCTATCTCTATCAACAACAAGAAGTAAATCTTTAATCAGTTATCAGTTGAAGAAGGGAACAGGGAACAGGGAACAGGGAATAGGGAATAGGGAATAGATTAACTGTTTACTGTCATCTGTCACCTGTCACCTACCCCCAGTTATCAGTTTTCATCTTTTAAAAGTCAGTTATAAGTAGGGTTTTTAACTCTTACAGTCTTAAATTCTTTGAACAAATTCTCAATCTAAAAGCTAAAATTATTATGACTCAACTTAATGGTAATAAAATCAACGCCAATGGTAATGGCAAAAATCAAAATCTAGATTTACCAGCAAAAAAATCTGTTAATCACGATATCCCTTATCAAGATAGTTTTGAACAATCAATTGTTTTAAGACAATCGCCGATTTGGTCACGTACTATCATGATTACCATGATGGTTGTCGCTAGTTTTGGTATTGGTTGGGCTTATTTTGCGAAAATTGAACAAGTTGTACCAGCTACAGGACAGTTAAAACCAGAGGGAACGGTAAAAGAGGTACAAGCACCTATTAATGGTGTTGTAAAATCTGTCTATGTTAAAGATGGACAAGAGGTAAAAGAAGGGGATTTACTGTTAACATTTGAATCTGTGGCCACTTTAGCTGAGTTAAGTTCCTTAAACAAAATTCGGGTAGCTTTAACCAAAGAAAATGATATTTACCGTCGTTTGATGGGAGCAAGTACAGAAGTAAATACAGAGTTAAATTTTCTTAGTGGTAACTTACCAGCAGAGTCAGCCTTTTTGTTAAAAAGTCGTGCATCTTTAGTAGAAGAAAATCAATTATTGCGCTCTCAATTAAGAAATTCTAACCCAAATGTAAATGATGGAATTGATGAAAGACAAAGATTAATAGCTGCCCAAAGAGAATTAGAATCACGTTCTAATGCAGCTAAATTAGAAGTTGAGAAAATCAGAAAACAACTAGCACAAGTTAAAGTCAGACTCAAAGATACTCAAAATGGTCTAGCGATTCAGTCTGGTATTCTAGATAAGCTAAAAATTCTTGCCGTTGAAGGGGGAATTTCTCAATTACAGTACCTCAATCAACAACAACAAGTTCAAACTCTTAGAGCAGAAATAGAACAGTTACAGGAAGAAGAAAAACGGCTAGAGTTAGATATTCAAAAAGGACAACAACAAGTTACAAATACCTTTGCAGTTACAGATAAAAATGTTTTAGATCAAATCGCTGCTAATAAACAAAGAATTGCGGAAATTGATAGTCAATTCATGCGAATTGTTTTAGAAAATGAGCAGAGATTGGCAGATATTAATAGTAAAATTTCCCAGTCACAGTTAAACATTAAATATCAAGAAGTTCGCGCCCCGGTTTCTGGTGTTGTGTTTGATTTACAAGCTAAAAATGCTGGTTTTGTGGCTAACCCCACTCAAAAATTATTGCAAATTGTCCCCAATGATAAATACATTGCTGATGTGTTTATTACTAATAGAGATATTGGCTTTGTTAGGGAAGGAATGAAGGTAGATGTGAGAATTGATTCTTTCCCATTTAGTCAATTTGGTGATATTAAAGGCAAGGTAATTAATGTTGGTTCAGATGCTTTACCACCTGATCAAACTCATCAGTTTTATAGATTTCCTGCCAGAATTAGTTTAGATCAACAAAATATTGTCGCCCAAGGTAGAACTATTCCTTTACAGTCGGGGATGTCCATTACTGCTAATATTAAAGTCAGGGAAGAACGGACTGTGATGGATCTGTTTACGGAGATGTTTACCCGACAGGTTGATACTTTGAAAGAGGTACGTTAATTCAGGAGATCAAGGAGATCGAGGAGTCAGGAGTCAGGAGTCAGGAGTCAGGATGAATATTACTAACAACTAATAACTAATGACTAATGACTAATAACTAATAACTAATAACCAATGACTAATGACTCCGTAACAATTTATAGTTAAGAGTATCGTCAACTCTTAAATAATTGTGAAAGCTATTACTCTTCTTGGTTCTACTGGTTCTATTGGTACTCAGACTTTGGATATAGTTTCTGAGCATCCAGACAAGTTTCGCATAGTTGGTTTAGCTGCGGGACGGAATGTAGAGTTATTTGCAGCCCAAATTCGTCAGTTTCGTCCTCAAATTGCGGCTATTTCCGCCGCTGATAAGTTACCAGAACTGCGGGAAGCTATTAAAGATGTTGATCCCCAACCTATTTTGTTAGCTGGGGAAGAGGGGGTAATTGAAGTTGCTCGTTATGGTGATGCTGAAAGTGTGGTAACGGGTATTGTTGGTTGTGCAGGTTTGTTACCAACTATTGCAGCAATTGAAGCGGGTAAGGATATTGCTTTAGCAAATAAAGAAACTCTCATTGCTGGGGGTCCTGTGGTTTTACCGTTGGTGGAAAAACACGGTGTGAAACTATTACCAGCAGACTCGGAGCATTCGGCAATTTTTCAATGTTTGCAAGGTGTACCAACAGGTGGTTTGAAGAAGATATTGTTGACTGCTTCCGGTGGTGCTTTTCGAGATTGGCCTGTGGAGAAGTTAGCAAATGTGAAGGTTGCGGATGCTTTGAAACATCCAAATTGGTCTATGGGTAGAAAAATTACTGTGGACTCTGCAACTTTAATGAATAAGGGGTTGGAAGTAATTGAGGCTCATTATTTGTTTGGAATGGATTATGATGATATTGAAATTGTCATTCATCCACAGAGTATTATTCATTCTTTAATTGAGTTACAAGATACTTCTGTTTTAGCTCAGTTGGGTTGGCCAGATATGCGTTTACCGCTACTTTATGCGATGTCTTGGCCAGAGAGAATTTACACTAATTGGGAAAGATTGAATTTAGTAAAATCTGGTGATTTAACTTTCCGTGAACCTGATCATCATAAGTATCCTTGCATGAATTTGGCTTATGCTGCGGGTAGAGCGGGTGGTTCTATGCCGGCGGTTTTAAATGCTGCTAATGAACAAGCTGTGGCGCTGTTTTTAGATGAGAAAATTGGTTATTTGGATATTGCCCGGTGTATTGAATTTGTGTGCTATCGCCATGAAAATGATAACAAACAAAATCCTTCTTTAGATGACATTATAGCAGCAGATCAATGGGCTAGACAAGAGGTTTTTACTGCTACTGAAAAGTTAGCAATTCAACCACAAATAGTTTCTGTGGGTTAAGTTCTAGATCCTTGACTTCTTGAAGAAGTCGGGGATCTGATTTACCGATAATTTTATGATTTTTGCGGAATTAATTTAATTAAACTTCTTAAAGTAGAATTAACTGCTTCTGAATTGGGAAAATACTGTTTAACATCAGGATCAAGAACAATTACATCATCTTGTTTAGGGAAATTCTCTACTGTTGTAGTACCATCTTCATGATGAATAGTCACACTGTATCCTGATTTATACTTTTGATGATATTTACCGCGAACTGGATTTTTAAGTTGACTTAAATCATATTCTTCTTTTAATTCATCTTCTAATTCATTTTGTATTTTCTCGTTCATAATATCTCCTTTCTTTAGGTGTAACTAATCTTGCGCTAATTAGACGTATTTTATCATCACGTTCTGCATAAGCAACAAATAGATATCTACCTTCATTTGATAATCCTATTATAATATAGCGATTCTCTCCCCATGAATGTTCAGGATCGTCAAAGCTGATAGATAAGGAGTCATTAAATATCGAGGTTACTTCCTCAAAAGACACACCATGTTTTTTCAAGTTTAGGTTAGCTTTGTTTTCATCCCATTCAAATTTTAGTTCCAACTTATTTTCACTTCTGAATTTTAAATTTTTAACATTTTAACATAGCTGTCATTTACTCCAGCACAAAACAGAACATCTATAAAAAATATAAACTAGAATATTTGACTATTAAAATGTCAATACATACACTATAATCAAATCAGCACTTAAACTAGACAGAAAAGATTATCACTGCATTTAACCAAATGCCAGTTTTAAGCTGTAAGTGTAATTTACTATTCTTCAGTAAAAACACTGAAAAACAATATATTTTTGAAGACTGCACAAACTATGGCTAAAATGCAACTGCATTTCAACGGTAATTTTCCCCTTAAAAAAGCAGAAGTTAAAAGAATACTAGAAGTAGCATCAGAAGACAAAGGTTTAAACGATAGCTTAGAAAATCTGATGGCAAAAACAGGGTTAGGAAATGCCAAAGTTGGTAAAATCAAAAGTTGGGCAATTAGATCAGGTTTAGTTAAAGATAATTATTTAACTCCAGAAGGGAAATTAGTCTTAAAACATGATCCTTATTTACAATCAATAATTACAGATTGGTTGATGCACTTTTATTTAAGTTTTGGGAATAATGGGTTAAAGAAAATTCCTGAAAATATCGAAGAATGGGGGGGATGGACATATTTTATTTACACATTCTTACCAGAAAATCATACTTTTACCAAAGATCAATTATTTGCAAATTGTATTCCTATATTTGAAGAAAAAGCAACAGAAATTCCTGCAAGATTCAAAAATATTTTAAGAACCTACACTGAACAACAAGCATTAGCTAACTGTCAAATTATCCAAGAAACCAAAACTGACACCTATCAAACTGGAAAAGTACAACTTCCTAATACTTATTTAATAGGTTATTTCTTAGCTAAACTTTGGGAGCGAGATTTTAATAAAGAAACTTCTGTTTTAACAGACGATATCATTAATCAAAAAATGGGAATTGCAGCAGTTTTAGGTATTCAGAAAGAAGCATTACAAGAACATTTGAATAGTTTAGAATCTCTAGCAATTATTGAACAAAGACGCACTGTTGCACCTTATCAAATTATTCGTCGTTGGGATAACCCATTGAAATTATTAGAAAAAGCATATCGTGACAACCAATAATTCATTATTTAACTTATCACTTGCAGATGCAAAACCCACAGATTACCCGCATTTATTATTATGGAATTACGAACATGAAGCAGAAATTAATCAACTAGGATTTAATAACAATGCTCAAATTATCAGCTATCGAGATAACTTAATTAGTCGGGTTGATAGTCAGCAAAAATATCTGATTCTAGATGAAAATATCAGTCAAGAATTAGCAGCAATTAGAGAAATTTGTCATCTTGCAAATAAACCTATAGTGATATTAAAAGACTTAGAAATTCTCATTACCTATCTTTATAGTCAACCATCATCACCATTAAGTTTATTTTGGCACAAACTAGGAGATATGAGACATTTAGAAAGTATTTTATGGATTTTACTTCCTACTCATATACATCCCATTAACTGGAACAAAAAAAGAATTATCACCATAGCTTAACTTCAAATACCAGGGAGTTTACCATCATGCAATTTAACCAAATAGTCACAATTAACGAATCAGGAATTATTGCTAATGCAGTTAACTTTGGAATGATGAATGATGTTAATAAAAACTTGCTTTTATGTCAAGGATTTGTATTTAACTATGATCATCAAAAACCAAAAGATTCTACATTAGGTATACTAGCGGAAATTCAAAAAAGTTATCAAAGTATTAATCATCCCAATATCCATTTATTTGTACAAGACTACGGTAAAGGTAAATCTCATTTTGCTTTAGTTGCTGCTAACTACTTTCAAAAACCTATAGACACTCCAGAAAATCAAGGAATATTAAAACAGCTAAAAATTGCCGCAGGAAATCATCAAGGAATTGTAGAAGATTTAACAGCTTATAAAAAACGTAATCCTAAACATTTAGTAATTTGTATCAATGGAAAAGATACATTTGATTTAAGACAGACATTTTTAAAATCCCTGCGTCAAACATTAGAAACCGAAGGAATTACAAATACTTTAGCACAACAACTTTGTCAAAAACCATTAGAATATTTAAGCAAATTAGCAGAAGAACAACTAGAAAAAGCTAACCAATATTTAGACAAAGCAGGAAATAAATTTGGCGATATTAACAAAATTATTGAGTTATTAACCCAAGATAATTATGTAGTAATTCCCATAGTCAAAGAAATTAGTAAACATCTTAATGATGGGTTTGCTATAGATTTTGATACAGATTTAAACATAGAAGAAATCTTAACAGAATTAATCAAGAAATTATGTTATGGAGAGAATGCTAAATATGCAGGAATTTTAATATTATTTGATGAATTAAACAATTATCTCCAAGGATGGTCCGTAGATCCATTTAGTTCTGGAGGGTTAACTTTACAAAGTATCACTGATGTTTGTGAAACTTATAAAAGTAAAATTGCCTTAGTTTGTTTTACCCAAATTAGACCTTTAAAATCAGTTCCCAATCAATCTCAAGAAGATTATAAAAAACTCGCATCTCGCTTAGAAATTGCTGAAAGTACCTATGAACCAGCTTCTAGTTTAGAATTAGTTATTAATGGGTTATTATCACAACAAGTTAATAGTAATTCATGGAATCAGTTTTTGCAAACTTGGGAAAATACCCTTTTAGCTGATAGTAGAAAATCATATCAAGATAGAATTACAACCTATCAAGAAAAAAGATGGAATTTAGGAGAATTTCATCAAATTTTAACGCTAGGTTGTATCCCCCTTCATCCTTTAAATAGTTATTTACTATGCAACTTAGATTTTACCCAAGGAAGAACAGTAATTCAATATATTAAAGAAGAAGTGAAAAAATTTATCAACTCCCAACCTGTGGAAAAGAATGGTAAATTAAATTATCTTCCTGCAATTTCTTTAGTTGATGCTTTTGATAGTAACTTTTCTCAACCAGAATTTTCACGTTATTATACAGAATTTAAAAACACTAAAGATAAGATTTCTTCTTCGATCACAGAAAATGAACTCGCAATTTTAAAAGCAATTTTCTTATTTTATGTCAGTGAAAATAAACTACATAAACCAGAATCAGAAAAACATGAAATTATCCTCAGTGAATTAACTGGTTTATCAGTAACACAAACCAAAGAAACCTTAGATAAATTAACTTCTGAACGCGGAGTTATTAATTATAATAGGGGAGATAATACCTATCGTTTTTATTCTGGGAAAAATGTACGAGAAATTGAACAAGAGTTAGAAGAAGAAATTAGTAAAAAAGCTAATGAAATATCAGTTAATATAGTAGTTAAACATTGTGAAAAAAACACCAATAGTTTTTTAGTAACAGAAAAAGTTGAAGGGAAGGAATTTATTGAAACAAATAAACTACTTGATGATGATGAATGGTTTTTTGAGTATAAATTTTATAGTATTCCAGAATTTGAACAAGCATTATCTGGTTACAAAACTTTAGAAAATATCAAAGGTAAAGGAATTTTCGCTTATATTTTCGCAGAAACCATTGAGGAATTACAAGATATTCGTCACCGAGTAGATCAACTGATTGCTAATTCTAAATATTCAAAAAATATCATTGCTGCGATTCCTACTATTCCAGTTAGGGAAATTTGTATTGATTTATGGAAAATTAATATAGTCAAGAAAAAAATTAATGCTGATAAAGACAGATCAGAAACCGCTTTACAAGTAAAATATCAAGAATTAAATGATAAAGTCACTAGAGAAATTAAAGAAGTAATCAATTCTTGTACTTATTATAGTTTTGATATCAGTAAATTAACTACTATTGAAAGAAAAGATCCGCAAGCTATTGTTAGTCACTTGTTACAAACCCTTTATCCTTTTATACCACCAATTGCTAAAAATGATAAAATGGCTTTAAATAGCTCTACAGGAAGTAGTGTAATTGCTTATAGTGCTAAACGTTTATTAGAAGATAATCTTAATCCTACCCAATTTCCTAATCAATCCTACCATAATATCATTAATCCAGTATTTATCACAGCATGGGGATTATTTAAAACATCTTCTCAACAATATACCGTCCAAATTCCCACTAATAAAAATGTCAAAGAAGCGTGGAATAAAATTTCAGAATTAATAGGATTAGATCACAAAAAACAAACACCTATTAATATAGATAGAATTTGGAAAGAATTATCTCAACCTCCCTTTGGATATAACGAATATACCTTTACAATGTTATTTGTAGCATGGTTATCTTACCATCGCAGTCAAGTAATATTACAAGGTAATTTCGGGATTCCTAAAACTAAGAAAGAACAAATATCCGTTGAAGAAAAACCTCTTAAAGATTGGGTGACAACAAATGTTTTTGAAAAACCTAAAGATTTCGTCAATAAATGGATTTTAGAATCTTCTAAAAAACCCAGAGTAATTCCTGTTCAGGTTATTAATTGTCCAGAAATATCTACCATACTTGATTATGAACAAGCACAGAAATTAATTCAAGAGATTGATAATTTTCTTAATTCTCCTACTCCAGATCCAACACAGTTAGAAGCAGTTAAACCCAAGAAACAACAAATATTAGGAGGAATTAAAAAAATTGAAAGTTGGTTAAAACCAATAGAAACAGCAGAAAATTTAGCTGATAATGTTTCTTTGGATAGTTTGTTGAATATCTATCCTGAATTAAAGGTAGAATTAGTCAAACCAAAAACTTTTAATTTAGCAAATAATTCAAAATCATCTGCAATATCTGGAAATTTAGATACTATTACTGTTAACCCGACGCAAAAACAAAAACAACGTCACAGTAACGCTTTAAAAATTGTTGTGGATAAAATTGAGGAAGTTGTAGAAGAATTATCAGAAAAATCTGAATCTCTGAAAACAGAAACAGAATTTGGTAGTTATAAAGTTAAGGTTGAAAATGCAATTGAGAAAATTACTCAAGTTTCTTTACCTCAGCATTTAATAGATATTCTAACTAATTCTTTACAAGTTGCTAACAGAAAACTCAATGAGATTCAATATCAGTCAGAAATTAAAGACTGTTTAGGTAAAATCCAAATTCGTTATAATTCTCTCAGTAATAATGCAAGTCAACAAGATTACACTTCTGCTAAAGATTATATTGAGGAATTAACTAATAACAATCATTTACTTAAACAAGAATCTCTTTACCAGCAAATAGTCAATGATATTGAGATAAAATATCAAAATCTATCCAAAAAAATCACTATTTGGGAAGAAAGAATGATAGAGATAACCAAAGATCAAGCATTAAAGTTATCTTTAGAAGTTAGTCAACAACAAAACCGCTTTACTCAACCAGAAGATTCACATAAGGTTGAACAAATATTATCACAATTAAACCAAATCATTTTACAAAATCCTCAACAGGAAAAACCCCAACAGGAAGAAAATACTACCAAAAAACAGGATGATGCAAATTTAACCATAGCAAAAATCAATGATCAAATCCAAGCAATTCAATCTGAAAGTATAGAAAATCAAATCATTGCTTTATTTAAACAACTTCCTGTTTCTAGAAGACAAGAAGTATATCAAAAATTAGCTACTTTATTAAATAACCAGGAGGAAAACTAATGAGTAAAATCATTTTAGATCCTACTGGTTCATATCCACCAAAAAATCACTACATTGTTATTTCCACAGAAGTAGAATGGTTAAAATATTTTACCCTGGAACATGAATATTATTTAATTAAAGGTAAAGGACTGTGTAACTGGACAGAGGAATGGTTAAGAGTATGGAATAGGTTAGATTTAATTATTGATCAAAAACCACTACAAAACGAGGAGAATAATTATATTGATAATATTGATGTTAATTCTCAAGAAAATGAGAAAATAAATAACTGTTTTAATGATACAGTAATAGTTAATTGTGTTGTTAAATGTGAAGGACAAAAACCGGGAGAATTAACTATTACAATCCATAATTATGATAATATAACTTTAAGTAACCTGAGTTTAACTATTAATGAGTTACCTAATTTTGAAAATATCAAACTTGGAGATTTTACTATGTCACCTCATGATAAAATTATTCATCAAATGACAATTTATGAATATCCTCAATTACCACCAGATAAAAATAGTCTGACTATTTACTTATCTGGAAAGCTAAATTTTAATTTTGATCAGGAAAAGTTAGGAGAATCAAAACTTGATTCTGAGTCATATCTGACTATTAAACAAATTTATAATAGTGGGTTTCAAGGAGATTTAGATGATTTCTAATTATGATAATGATTTGGTTAGTCGTGTTTTTCAATCATTGAGTATTGATAAAAAACGTTTAGATTCTAGTGGAATCAAAAATTTTGGTATTCCTAGTTTTGTGTCTGAATGGTTACTAGATAAACTTGTTCCCGGAATGGGTAAGTTAAATGATTTGGAATTAAAAAAAGTTAATGATTTTATCCAAAAAGCATTTCCCAGAAAAGATGATTCAGAAGAAATTAAGTTTGATATTACTAATAAAGGAGAAACCTATAAAGTAATTGCTTTAATGCAGGTGAGAGTAAAATTAGAAGCTAATTCTAAACAAATACCTGAACCTTTAGCAAGCATTCCTATTTTAAATTTATCCAATTGTGAAATTTCTACAGATATTGTAGATAAATATAGAAGGTTGCTTAGACAAGGAGTGTGGGGAAAAATTACGTTAAGCTATAAAAATAATAATGGTAATTTTAACGTATCAGTTATTGATTTTGATCCTTTCCAATCATCGGAAGTTAATCTACAAGACTATGCAGAATGTCGTTCTCATTTTACCACAGAACAATGGCGAGATTTAATGTTGTGTTCTATGGGTTATAATCCCGAACATCCAAATTATAATCATCTTGCAAAAACACGAATGTTAACTAGGTTAATTCCTTTAGTTGAATCTAATTATCATATTATGGAATTAGCACCAAAGGGAACAGGAAAAAGTTTTGTTTATGAAAATATTAATAATAAAGTTTCTGTAGTCAGTGGAGGTAAAATAACACCTGCAAAATTATTTATTGATGGTCAAACTAAATCAGTGGGTTTATTAGGACGTTATGATGTAGTAGTGTTAGATGAAATTCAAAGTTTAACTTTTGATAACCCTGATGAAATTATTGGACCATTAAAAACCTATCTTGCAAATGGACGTTATAACCGTTCTGGTTTTTCTGAAAATCCTATTTCTAGTGATTGTTCTCTAGTTTTGTTAGGTAATATTGAATTGGACGAAAACCAACTTCCTAAAAATAGACACAACTTGATGAATGATTTACCTAAATTTTTCTGGGAAACTGCTTTTTTAGATCGGTTTGCAGGTATTTTACCCGGTTGGGAAATTCCTAAGTTTCAACGAGATATGATTGCTGATCAAGTTGGTTTAAAAATGGACTTTTTTGGGGAAGCATTATTATCTTTAAGACGAGATAATCGTTTTTACCAATATGCACAAGAACATACTTATTTTGAACATGAAAGTGTTACAGGTAGAGATGAAACAGCAATTCTCAAAACTGCATCAGGGTTGTTAAAAATACTCTATCCCCATTTACAATTAACTTTACAAGATTATCAAAGAGATTGTTTAGAACCTGCTAAAGAAATTCGTCAATATATTCGCAATGTTCAATATTATCTCGATGATGAATTTAAAAGATATGGTAAGAATATTTATGTTGATGTCAAATAAATAATAAAAATTATTACCATTTTTCAAAATTCAGTATTTATTAAATATAATAGTTAGCTTCATTTAACAACCATGATTTTACACTTCACTGATCATGATTATAACTTTGTTAGTTGCTTGGGTAACATTTGTCATTCTTTGGAAAATAATCAAAACCACTGTTAAAACTGCTATGACTTGTGCCGCAATAGTAGTTTTATTATACTTTGGTTTCGGTATTACCCCTCAAGATATTTTACAGAAAATATCAGAAATAACCACAAATGTCTCGCAAATTCCCACTTCTAATTAATTGTAAAATAAGGGTTTAGCACTACTAAACCCCTACATTTCCTACATTTTCAATTTTTAATTGTTAATTACTTATAAGATGCTGAAATTTTCGCTAGTGCATCTTTCATTACTGAAGGTAACTGTCTCAAGATTTTACCTCTTTCCCGATCTAATGCTACTAATGTTACCTGTGCAGATACATATAACTCTTGTTGATCAGGAGAAACTATTTTATACTCCCAATTAATGCGAACTCCAGTTACTTCTAACATTCTGGTTTTGACTATTGCCATCATTCCCAATTGCAACGAGCGATGATAACGTACTGATAAATCTACAACTGGTAAATCACAACCTAAAGCTACTAAATCTGCAAAATCAATTCCTATCGAGCGTAAGCACTCTACCCGCGCTGACTCCATCCATGTTAAATATGTACCGTGCCAAACTATACCCCCATAGTCGGTATGATGGGGTTGGACTTTAATAGGATATTCAAACCAACTCTCCAATTCTATATTTGTAAGTTTGTCAATAGCTTGAGTTGGTGGTAATTTTGGTTGTTCTGGTGTTGTTTGGGTCATGTTGTATCTTTTGAGTATCAGAGTTTCCATTACCCAACAAATTTTAACAGATGCTGCAAAACAGGTTAATAAGCATGATTTACGGTAATTGTCAATGGGTAGTGAAAATTGCAGGAGCAAAATTTGTATCACCAATTACCAATTACCGAAAAACAAAGCCATTGTTTATTTCTCTTTTTAGCAACTAAAACTAATTACTTCTTGACCAGAGTTTTTTGGTTTGTTGAAGTTTGGATAGATTGCTGGACAAGATTAGCGAGTTCTTGCAATTGGTTAATTGCTTCTGCGCCTTCTAACTTCATTAATTCACGGTCATCTCGCATTTCAGTCCAAGTAATTCCATAGTCTGATACTAAAAAGCGAATCAAATGATTATCACCTAAGCTAACCATAAATGATGCACTATTCATTTGGTCGCCACAGGTGTAACAAGAAGCTAGATAGCCGTTGCGCTCTAATACTATCGCCAAGGCTTGTAGGTTCATTACCAAGTCTTGAACAAATTGTCTATGTTGATGTGCCAGTCTAAGAAACACTTTTTTCCTCCAGACACCAAAATTATGTGATTAGATTTTATATTTTCTTTAGATTTTTCCATCCTTTGATATTGTAAACTATTCATTACAATTCCTAGCAGACAGTTAGTATGTAATTGACTATCTTGCTCAGGGTAGAGGATTAGGTTTTTATCTGCCGTATCAAAGTATTCAATTCATAAAACAAATATCTCAGATAAAACCACTAAAGTTAAGGTTGTGTTTAGATTGTGGGTTAGTAGTAATTGGCCGTATAAAGTAGTTAGCTTTCAGATTAACTTAAATTTCCTGCTAGTCAACTGTCCAACTGTTGCATATTACACGGTTATGGGGGGTATTTAAGGAAAACTTCAGTATTTCTTCACTCTATCCTAAGTTTTTGGCTTTTAACTATTCTTAACGAAGATTATGAATATAGGGTGTGATTTAGGGTAGAAAAACTATATTTTCTATCACTTACACCCTATAGATTTTTTAAGCGGCCACTTGCCACCAGCCAAATGCAGGTCCAATAAAGCGAACTGTTACCCACACTGCTACCATGACACCAATACCAATCCAAGCACCACGAGTAGTAATACTCACAAATAGTTCTGCTTGAGATTTAGTAATGGGGACCCAAGGTAAGATGCGGGTTTCTTCCCCATATTTGTCTCCTAGCTTTTCTTTACGACGTTTTGCTTCACCCATAATTTTTGTTTGAATGTTTGGTTAATTTTATTTTTATCAGTGTAAGAAGGGAACAGGGAATTTAGAATTTAGAATTTAGAATTTAGAATTTAGAATGAAGAATGAAGAATGGGGAATTTAGAATTTAGAATTTAGAATTTAGAATGGGGAATGGGGAATGGGCAATTGAGAAACTGTCAACTGTTAACTGTCAACTGTCAACTGTCAACTGTCAACTGTCACCTGTCACCTGTCATCATTGGAAAAAATGCTGGGATCAAGGTAGTTTAAACGTGCTAGGGGACTGAGGGCGGAGATAATTTGAGCGCCATAGCTGCGGTTAACTACTCGACTGTCAAAGAGGGCAACTATACCGTTGTTTTCTCTGACTGGTGCGATCGCCCTTTGTAATTCATTCAGTGCTGTGGGTAATAAATATAGTCTAAACCAGTCTTGATGCGATCGCTTGTAGTGGGCTACTCTACCTGCTACTAAGGGATTTTCTAAAGATGGTAAAGGTAAAGTGGCAATCATTAACAGTCTGGGAGCAGGTAAAACATGATGATGCTCCCGCCAATATTCCCAACCTGTAACCAAAATCCCATTTTCGTCTAAACAAGTTTTTTCCACCTGTACCCGTGAACCAAACTCCGCTGCCAAAATCGCCCCTACTCTAGATTTTAAAGGTACATCCCCCACTAACACTACAGTCATTCCCGAAACAGTGGCACTCAAACATACGAGGGTACGTACTTGATGAATAAATGCCCCTTGAAACTCCGGTGTATTCGGTAAAGGTAACTTATGGGGTGCATATAATTGAATTTCTTCCCCTTGATGATCCGCAGAAAATTTTAAACAAGTTAGATCATCCAAACCGAAACGTTGACGAAATAAAGGTGCTTCCGTTTCTGGTTCTAAAGCACTCCCCACCAGTACCACAGGTTGACGTTGCCAAATAGGTGTTAATATTTCCGCTAACTCAATGGGTGCATAATGTAAAGAAAATAACCCTTGACGACGCGCAATAGTAGACCAAGACAGCCCAGGTGATGAAAACATGGGTTCGCCATCATCCAGGTATTTTTGGCAATATTGGCGGAAATTTTGCCAAACTGTCGGCAAATTTGGATTTTCACCCAAAGCTAAAAACAAACTTTGTAAAATCTCTATTTCTGACTGAGAAATCAAATAACAATTATAAGGATTTTCAGGATGTTGAAATAATTCATGGGTTAGCTGTATTTTAGCTTCACGAATCATTTCCGCTTCCTGGGGACAGGCTAACATTAACTGATCCCAGTCATGGGGTTGAATATCTTGGGTTAACTGATCCCGTACCCAGTCTTCCAAATCATCCACACCGTCAATAATAGTAGGAATATTGGCCGGAAACTGACCGTTATTAGCTAATTGACTATTTAACCAAGCTGCGGGAGATGTTAAGAGCAACCCTTGAAAATCAGCACTTGGCCAACTTGTACCAGTTCTAATTGGTTTCTGAGTTGATAACCACTGCTGTAAACGAGGAATTTCTATATTTAGTAAGCGTTGCTGGACATTTTCCGTCGCCACAATAATTACGGGACTATGCCACATTAAAGCAGATGCAATAAAACTTGTGCGATATCTACCTTGATAACCACAAACTGCCCCCACTTGAATTAAAGCACTGCGTCCCAAGCGCAAAGCCCTGGCTACCAGACGTGCCATAGTTAAATGATGTGGCCAAGCTGGAAAACCAACCTGCGATCGCAGGAAGTTGTGTAGTGATAAATGAACTTCTGCCTCAATCACGCGCGTTTCATCCCATAACAAGCGACTTTTTGAAAATGCCCTATTTACATTATGTTGTCAGTTGTCAATTTTTATGAATAGGTAAAAGTTGTTGATCTCTGATTTTGAGGCCTTTTTACCTAGTTTTCATGACCAATCATCAGCTTTCTTAAATTCTCTGACAAGATAATTCTTACTGATGCCCTTGATAACCTCAGAATGTATATACTCATTCAAACAAGTATCTATACTTTAAATATTGTAAAAATATAATTCCTCTCGCACCACCTGACACAGAATTTATATTGTAGTTTAAATATTCACCTGAGCAATGATTGTTTTTGATATGGGGTGTAGCGTGTGGGTATCTCTCTTATTAAGTGAAAACCCTTAAAGAAACTGTATGATATTTTTTTAGTTCTTAATTCTTAATTCTTAATTCTTAATTCTTAATTCTTAATTCTCCAGGTATTGGTAAATGATAATGTAAATAGGTTTTACCAATTACCAATTACCAATTACCAATTACCAATTACCCATTACCCATTACCAATTACCCATTACTAACTTTCTGGGTCACAATCTGGTACACCTTCCTGGAATACACGACTAGCGAGAATATCTACTGCTTCAATGGTAATTAAATCTTGTTTATTTAATTTTTTACCACTACTTAATAAGCGATTAGCTTGACGAAGACGCGCTCTATCTATAGCATTTCGCACACTGCGAGCATTAGCGAAATGGGGCATTGTCTTACGTTTAATTAAATATTCACGGAAGGCTTTTTCTGCATCTTCACTAAAACAATAATTTTGATTTTTCACAATAGATTGGGCGATAATCATTAAACTATCAACACTGTAATCATTAAACTCAATGTGTATCCCAATTCGTGAATTCATCCCTGGATTACTATGGAAAAAATGTTCCATTTGTTCTTTATAACCAGCCAGAATTACAACTAAATCATCTCGCTGATTTTCCATTACCTGCATCAAAATTTCAATCGCTTCTAAACCAAAATCTCCGGGATGATCTGGACGGTATAAAGTATATGCTTCATCAACTAATAAAACACCACCCATTGCATTATTTAAAACTTCCCTAGTTTTGGGTGCTGTTTGGCCAATACCTTGGCCAACTAAATCATCTCTTGTGACTAACATTACGTTTTCTTTGCGGATATATTCTAAACGATAGAGAATTTCTGCCATCCGCATCGCAACGGTTGTTTTACCCATCCCTGGATTACCTAAAAAAGTCATGTGTAAACTAGGCGCACCAGCATTTAAACCCAGGCTTTTACGGATACGATCAACCAATAACAAAGCCGCCATTTCTTTAATTTTATTCTTGACGGACTTCAAACCTACTAATTCCTGATCTAATTTATCAAGAATTTCTTGTACATTAGATTCACGGAAAGCAGACTCTAAATCAATTTCTCTTTCTTCAGTAACGGTACTGATAGAAGTTGTTTCTAATACTTGTTCACTCATAAATGTCACCTGTGGTAGTGATTTAGATGATAGCGTTGAATGGTAAAATATAAAAGAATGTAATTCTAATACCTCTGATATATATTTCTTTATTATCAATTCCTGAAGTTATCCATAAAGAAAAGATAATCATATTAAACTTGTGTATATATGTATATTTTTGATTAATAATATTTAAGTAAAGTGAAGTAAGATTAATTGTTAACTAATAATGAGTCAAATTGGTTCTAGAAGTAGGAAAATAAGAACTATCAAGAATTACCAACCTTGAAGTTTAACTCATTTTTCCATTTCCGTATTAGCACAATGATTCAAATAATCAAAATTTCATCAACACTATTTCTTGTTACTTGTTTAGTGATTTTTTCACCAGTAATGAACCTAGCATCAGCAGATAAATTATCTAATTTATCTAATTTATCTATAGGAAATACTAGAGAAACTATTAATATTTCCGTAGAAAAGCTAACTCCTCAAGCACGTCAAAAAATGCAAGCGATCCGTCAACGTCGTAACCGAGAAATTATCGAGATTTTAGATGATACACAATTACAGAAGTTTAGCCATGATTTACATACAGGTAAAAACTTAAATCAAGCGTTAGCAGAGTTAGAATTAAATACAGAACAGGAAAATTTAATCAATGCAATTATTGATTTTACTGATTTTAAAGTACAGGAAATTGCCATTGATAACAATTTTTTAGATAGCCGTAAATAAAGTAAAATCATTACTATTCAGCAGTCAGATTTTAAGACTAAAAAACTAGGTAAAATAACAAATACACAGAATGAAAATTCCTGTTTTTAAGTCGTAAACTGACTACTGATAACTGATAACTGATAACTGATAACTGAAAATGACATCATCTACACCAGAAAGTTTATTAAAATTCGTGCAGTTCTGCCAACAACATATCACAGGACAGGAACGTAAAGAAGCGCAAATATTTCTAGATCGCTTTTTTCGTGCTTTTGGTCATGAAGGTGTTTTAGAAGTTGGTGCAACCTATGAAGAAGCGATTAAAAAAAGTAGTAAAACTGGTAAAACTGGATTTGCGGATTTAGTTTGGAAACCCCGTGTTTTAATTGAAATGAAAAAACGGGGAGAAGACTTAAATAAACATTATTCCCAAGCGTTTGATTATTGGACAAGGTTAGTACCAAATCGTCCTAAATATGTGATTTTATGTAATTTTGATGAATTTTGGATCTTTGATTTTGATATTCAATTAGATACACCTGTAGATAAAATATCTCTGGAAAAGCTACCAGAACGGGCGGGAGCATTGGCATTTATGGAAATAGGGCAAAAAACCCCTGTATTCCAAAATAACCAGGTAGAAGTAACTGTAAAAGCTGCCCGTAGGATGGGAGAATTATTATTAGAATTAGAAACAAGAGGAATTGAAAAATTAACAGCACAGCGTTTTATTTTGCAGTGTGTGTTAGCGATGTTTGCGGAAGATAGACAACTTTTACCCCGTGATATGTTTGTTTCTTGTGTGCAAGATTGTATGAATGGGGGAAGTTCCTATGATGTTTTGGGTGGTTTATTTCGAGAAATGAATCAACCAGGAATTACACCCGCAGGACGTTATCAAGGTGTTGATTATTTTAATGGCGGTTTGTTTTCTGTGATTCATCCCATAGAATTAACTAGGGAAGAATTAAATTTTTTAGACGTATCAGCGCGAGAAGATTGGAGTAAAGTTCGTCCTGCTATTTTTGGGAATTTATTTGAAGGAACAGTAGATAAAAAAGAACGTCACGCGAGAGGAATTCATTATACATCTGAAGTGGATATTATGAAAATTGTCCGCCCGACAATTAGCCGTTTTTGGGAGGAGAGAATAGAAGCAGCAAATACAGTTAAGGAACTTGCTAAACTGCAAATAGAATTACAAAGTTATCGGGTTTTAGATCCCGCTTGTGGTTCTGGTAATTTTCTGTATTTAGCGTATCAGGAATTAAAAAGAATTGAAAAATTATTGTTAGATAAAATTGCTAATTTGCAAAAATCAAAGGATAAACAAATGCAGATGGGTTTGGTGACTCCTTTACAATTTTATGGGATGGATACTAATCCTTTCGCGGTGGAATTAGCAAGGGTGACTTTGATGATAGCGCGAAAGATTGCTATTGATAATTTACGATTAACTGAACCTGCGTTACCTTTGGATAGTTTAGATAATAATATTGTTTGTCAAGATGCTTTATTTAATGAGTGGGTTAAAGCTGATGCAATTATTGGAAATCCGCCATTTTTGGGTGGTAAAAACATGAGATTAAATTTAGGAGATAAATATATAGATAGAATTTTTCAAACTTTCCCAGATGTGAAGGATTCAGTTGATTTTTGTGCTTATTGGTTTAGATTAGCCCATGATAAAATTAATGAAAATGGTAGAGTTGGGTTAGTTGCAACTAATTCTATTAGTCAAGGTAAAAGTAGAATTGCAGCTTTAGATTATATTACTCAAAATAGTGGTTATATTCATGAAGCTATTTCTACTCAACCTTGGTCTGGTGAAGCAAATGTTCATGTGAGTATTGTTAATTGGTGTAAGCAAAAACCAGAAAAGTATTATTTAGATGATCAGATAGTATCACAAATTAATTCTGCTTTGAAATCTAGTATTGATGTTTCTCAAGCTGTGAGGTTAAAAGCAAATTTGAATAAATGTTTTCAAGGTGTAATTCCATTAGGTAAAGGATTTATAGTTACTGCATCACAAGTACAGGAATGGATTAACAAAGATGCTAAAAATCATGATATTTTAAAACAAATCATTTTAGCCAAAGATTTAACAGATAATCCTTATTTACAACCAGAAAGATGGATTATTGATTTTAATGATATGAGTATTGAAGATGCTAGTGATTATCAATTACCATTTGAACATATTAAACATAATGTTAAGCCTGAACGTGATCATAATCGTAGAGATGTTAGAAGATTAAATTGGTGGAAATTTGGAGAAAATTCACCAAAAATGAGAAAAGCAATTTCAACTTTATCATTTTATTTCATAGTTCCTAGACATTCTAAATGGGTTATTTTTATTCCTGGAAAATCAGAGTGGCTACCAGCAGATTCAACTACAGTCGTAGCATCAGATGACTTTTATGTATTAGGAATACTTACATCTAATGTACATCGTCTTTGGGTAAAGGCGCAAAGTTCAACTTTAAAAGGTGATACTAGATATACTCATAACACCTGTTTTGAAACCTTCCCATTTCCGCAAACAGCAGATATTAAATTAGTGGAAAAAATCCGAAATAAAACTGAAGAACTACATCAATATCGCACAGAACAAATGGAAACAAAACAATGGGGAATTACAACCTTATATAACAAATTTTTCAACGAACCAAGTAGTAAACTTTATCAACTACATCAACAACTAGATAAACTGGTAATGGAAGCCTATAAAATTAAACCTGAAGAAGACATATTAGAAAAACTCCTCACCTTAAACAAAGAACTAGGAGAAAAAGAAAACCAGGGAATAGAAATAGTAGGACCCTGGCCACCAAAATAAAATCTTCCTTCTTCTCTTCTTCTCTTCTTCTCTTCTTCTTCGTGTCTTCGTGGTTCATTAGAAAAATATGAGGAAGGAGGTAGAACCTCCTGTAGACATTCCCAGTCAGAGACTAGGAACGAGATAACTGATAACTGATTTACTAACCATTAACTTCAGCCATTTCAATAACGCGACCTTCGTAATCTTTCACTAAAAAATTCAAAGGTTTTTGATTGCGGATTTTAAACTTTAAACCGCGAAATTCTACCCGCATTAAAATTAATTCTAAACACTCATGATCAAAACAAACATGACGCTGTTGATTTTTAGTTCCCAAACTTGCACCAGTAATGATGTGTAATTGAGTATTTTTCTTTAATTGATACCATAAACCATCATTGGCGCTAGTCATAGTTTTATTAGACCAACTAGGAGTAGAAGACATATAAAGAGGGTCAATTCCTGTTGCACCTATTGTTTGTTCATAGTTGTAGTAATAGTGCAAAGGTACTTCCGCAGCGGGTAAATCTAGCAAACCTTCATAAAGTTGTCGGGCAATTTCCAAATCCGACACCATAACAGTATAGACTTTAGGGGCGCTGGTCAAAAACATCCACATTGCCCCAGCGTAGGCCGCCAATAGCATAATCATAATGCCTTGGGTTGAAAAAATGCCATCTAATGCCAGAGAAGGTAAGAAAGAGGCTAAAGTCAAAGGACTAACTGGGAAAGGTATCAAATTAGCTGCTATAACCATGAATAAATGAAGATTGTATAAAGGAGCGGCTTTTAGTATTGTCAATAGAGACTAACATACCGTCATCTTATCTAGTTTATCTCAGGAATAGGGAACAGGGAACAGGGAACAGGGAACAGGTGATAGTGGATAGGTGAAAGTAATAAATTTACTCACTACCTATTACCAATTACCTATTACCAATTACCTATTACCAATTACCCATTACCTAATTGCTGTTAAATAATTAGTAGTTTGTATATTTTAATAACCTAATAACCATTGATTAATACGCTTGTGCAAATTCCTAATTTTCCAGAAGCTAATCATCCTTTGATTAAGTCGCTGTTTCATCACAGTGATCAAGAGTTACTAACTCTGTTTAGACGATACCCAGATCAAGGTAAATACTTTACTGCTATTTTTTGTCGTTATAGCCCTATAGTGTATACCTTAATTCAACATTCAGCGCGATCGCCAGTTCAGGCAGATTATTTATTTGCTCTGACTTGGAAACACATATACGATGAGTTAGGTGGACTTTATTTAACTCACCCAGAAACAGGGAAAGAAATATTGACTTTGCAAAATTGGTTAATTAATTTAACTGCTTTTTGCATTAATGATATTAAACTACCACCAACGGAATCTATACATTATTCTTTGAAGGATACTTCACCGCCATTTTGGTGTTATTTAGAACAAGCACTAGATCAATTACCACCTATGTTACGCTTAATTGTGTTAATGGCGCAAACTTTCCATTGGAGTGAAACCCGCATTGCTGCTTATTTACAAGCTGAAGGTGAAAATATAGCACCTAACCAAGTAGCGGGTTTTCTTCAAGAAGGTTATCGTATATTAGAAGAAAATTTACCTAGTGACATTCGTGTGATTTACTTAGGTGAAGAAAACACCGAAAGTTAAAAATTCAATATTTGATGGTTCAGACAAGGTTTATTTACAAGTATTTACAAGTAATATTCTAGGGTTCATGGTTATGAAAAAACAAAATTTATTATCAGGAAATAGTGCTATTAATTCACATTTTGCCGTAATTTTACAGCAATTTGTTAAATTACCACATTCTGTTATTTATATTTTTCTGTTTGCTTGTTTGTTTATCCCAAAATCTGCTACCGCTATTGATATTACTGATCAAATTCATGATCCTTTAAATCATCCCATTGGTAAACCTGTAAATACTAGACCGATACGAGAACAAGCTGATAGATTATTGCTTTTGGGTAGACAACAATATGCAGATGGTTCTATTAATAAAAGTATTAATTCTGGTTTACAAGCATTAAATATTTATCGTTCTTTAGGTGATAAAAATTCCCAAGGTTTAACTTATGATTTATTAGCAGGTGCTTATTTACAATCAGGTAATATCAAAGGTGCTGAGGATGCTATTCGTCGTCGGATAGGTATAGCAAGAGATAATCAAGATTTTCAAACTCAAATTTTTGCCCTGAATAATTTGGGAACTTTACTAATTCAAAAAGGTGAACCTAACGCGGCTGGAAAAACTATTGCTGATGCTTTAGTTATTTCTCGAAATATCGGAGATTTTGCAGGACAAGGACTTTCTTTAAGTAATTTGTGTCTTATCCATACCCGATTAGGTAATTATCAAGAAGCGATTCAATTTGGAGAAGCTGCTTTGGAATTTCGTCGGAAAACTAATGATATGGCGGGGGAAATTAATACTTTAAATAATTTGGGTGAGGCTTATTTGTTTGCTAATGATTATAATAATACCATTAGTAATTATGGTAGGGCTTTAAATTTAGCAAGAATTAGTTTAGATTTACCCAACCAACTCCGCGCAATTGATGGTTTAGTAAAAGCCCATAGTGCAGCAAATCGTTATGAAAGAGCTTTTGAATTGTTAGAAAAACAATTTGCAATTGCTAAGTCTACCAATGATACCAGGGAGGAATTAAAATATTTAGTTACCACTGGTAAACTGTATGAAAAAATCGGAAACTTTGCTAAAGCTAGAGAATTTTACCAAAGGGCGTTACCTTTAGCTAAACAATTAGATGATGTCAGACAGGAAGCTGAGTTAATTTATTTAATTGATGAGTTGAGAAATCGTTAAGGTGGTGTTTTTCAACTTTAAACATCCAGAAAAATATGTAAGCATTCAGCCGTCAGCTTTCAGCTTTCAGCTTTAAAGATGAAAACACTGAAAATACTCACCTTCAATGAATTTTTCAATTTTCAACCTGATTAATGTTTGCATTTATTTTCCCTTTTCAGCTTCAATTTGTCTGACTACTGTTAATGCAGAATAACTTACTCCTGCTGTACCTTCTCCTGGATGGGTTGAGTCTCCGACTAACCACAAGTTATTAATAGGTGTTCTGTTGGCAAAACCAAAGGGTCCAAATGTGGGTATTCTTTGCCCAATTCCCCCTACAATTCCCTTTTCTCTGCCTGTATAATGGGCAAAGGTTTTAGGTGTGGCAGCTTCTACATAAATGATAGTTTCTGGTTTTAAATAGAAGTATTGAGAAAGTTTAGAAATTGCATCTTGGGTGAATTTCTCTTTTAATTCTTGATAGTTTTCTGTGTTGTACCATTGGGTAAAATCAACAAATGATGAAGCGATAATTGTCGCTTTTCCTGTGGGTGCGCGGCCATCTCCTTCATGACTGACGGAAACAAATAAAGAGTTATTTTCTCCAATTGGACCATTTATATCATACAGAAATTGTAAATGGGGTGGACAGTCATAAGGAATGGCACTTTTATCAACACCGATATAAACTACAAATGCACCGGAAGGAGATGGTAGTTTTTTAACTCGATGTTTATATCCTGATGGTGCTTTTTCTCCTAATAATTTTACTAAGTCTTGTACGGTGACATTAGCAATTACATGATCGGCATTTTCTGTCCAAATTTCTCCGGTTTTTTGACTTCTAATGACTACACCGTTAGCTTTACCATTTTCGACATTAATTTTTTCTACGGTGTGACGCATTAATAATTTACCATTGTCTCTTTCTAATGATTCTACAAGGCGATCGCTTAATACTTGCATACTGCCTTGTAAATGATATAATCCTTGGGGAGATTGGGATACACTTAATGCTGTAGCTGCATAAAGTAAAGCGGTTTCTTCGGCATTAACTTGTGAATATAATTTTAGTTGTAAATCTAAAAATGTCCGCAGTCTTTTGTCATTTCCTAAACCATATAATCTTAAAGCATCTCCCACTGTCATAAATGTGAAAGGTGCAGTAATTAATGTATTCGGACGTAATGCTTTTGTGAGTTGTAAAATATCCCAAAAATTCCGAGGTGGTAATACAGGATCTCGTCCTTGAAATTCCCAACTCACTTTAAATAAAGTTGCTAATAATTGCCAAAAAGGTTCACTTCCAGGAAATTGTTTTTGTCTTTCTTCTTGCCATTTTTGCGGATCTCGCCACACATTAATAGGTGTATTTTCTCCTGGTAAAAATACTGCACAAGCAGGATCACAGGGGGTAGCATCAGGTAATTCTATGTTCAATTCTGAGAAAATACGGTGGTGTATTCCCCCTGGTTCTAAACCTGCAACTTGGGTAGCGCCGACATCAAAGGTAAAACCCTGACGTTTAAAGGTGGAAGCACAACCACCAGGTACTAAGGCTTGATCTAGGGTTAAAACGCTGTAACCTCTGTGCGCTAACAATGCTGCGGTGGTAAGTCCACCAATACCCGCACCGACGACGATCACACGGGGTTGGTTTTTATTTGCAGATAGGTTAGACATTGATACTTAATTTACAATTCTTAATATTACTACTCATAATTTTACATGACTTTAAATTAAATCGGGTAATGTGGGAGTTTCAGGAGAATTGTATTTATACTGGCTGTTGGTGATACAGTATTTACCATTTAGCAAAAGTAAACAAAATTAGGCAATTTTAAAAATGACTAAAAACTTTGAAATTCAAGAACTGGCGATCGCCATCACTGCAAAAAATCTTAGACCCACAGTAATCACACCGGAATTTTTAAGCTATACTGGTATAGTACCGGCAGATTGGGAACTAGCCAGAGAGCCAATTTTTAACAACCTGATCGTCCAGCTTTTTTACAAAACAGGTATAGGAATAGTTGCCCAACCCAATAATATTACCATTGTAGAAGTAGTTAATCAAAAGAAACCAGAAGACATTCAAATACCAAGAATTACGCAACAACTGGTAGAAAAATTATCCCAAGTAGAATATCAAAGAGCAGGAATTAACCCTAGAGGATTTGTTACTTTTGACACAGAAGCAGAAGCCTATCAATATATCAACGGTAAAATTTTATCCCCTGGTGCATGGCAAGAATTCGCAGGTGCAAAGGTAAACGCTGCATTGCAGTTAAGTTATCCCGTCAACGGGGGAATACTCAATGTCAGTATCAACCAAGCAAATGTGCAGTTTACAGATAAAACCATACCTGCAATTTTATTTTCTGGTAACTACAACTACAACTTACCAGGAAATAACCCAACAGAGAAACAACAGAGTTTACAGAAAATAATTGCTAATTGGCAAGTTTCGGTAGGTACATTTCAAAAATTACTCAAGGAGAATTTTTTATCATTGACTGAAGAAGCACCAAAAGATATTTCTGTTTTTCCACCAATAGCGAAAGGTTAAAAGGTTAATCATTTAATATTGGTTTGATATTTGTGGGGTGGGCATACTTTGATAAACTAATCACCAGTATTGCCCACTTTAACTTATATTAGATGAGTTATTGAGGAAAATGTACATACAGGGAAAGGTCAGTTTATTTAATATGAAAGAAGAGTAAATTTTAATATTCATAAATTAAAACTATGAATATACTTAATAGTAATAGTATGTATGACACAAAGGTAAGAAGATGTTAAAACCAAAAGTTTTTATTGAAAATCTGGGAGTTATTAAAAAAGGTCATTTACAGTTAAATGATTTTACACTACTCTGTGGTGCTAACAATACAGCAAAAACATATATAATGTATTCTTTATACTCTTTGATTGATTATAATTTTAAAGTCAATGTTGATTTTGTAGAGACTATAGTCAATCAATTAATTGAGGATAAAGTTCGTCAATATGATATTCAAGATTTAGTTACTAATAATTTACATAATATAGCCAATGGAATATCACTGGGAATTACTAGACATTTACCAAATTTATTTGCCACAGACTCTAGCGATTTTGAAAAAACTCGAATTAAATTAGAACTTGATAATGATTTAATTTTAAGAAACATAATTAATCAAGGTATTCAGCATCGTCTAAGTCTTGGCAATAAAGAATCAGACTGGTTTTTTGATATTCAAAAGTTAGTGAATGATACCAAAGTAACTTTTACAATGAGGGATACAGGTATTCCCCATAATTTATTAATAGAGTTGATATCTAGAAGTATTATCAAATTAATTTTGAGCAAAGATACTGGAAATTGTTTTTTACTACCAGCGGAACGTGCTGGACTAAATTTATTTTTTAAAGAGTTATCAAGTATTCGTAATCGTCTCCTCCATCATGCTAAAAAGGATGATATTAATCCTCTGGAAGTCTTACACGATATTCTTCAATCTCGTTATGCAGAACCGATTTCCGATTATATTCAGTTTTTAAATGATTTAAAAGATAGTAAAAAACGTAAAAGTGATTATCAAATACAAGCACAATATATACATCAAAAAATTCTTAATGGTAAATATGAAATAGACCGTGATGGTGATATCTATTTTAAACCTTATCGAAGTAATAATAAAAAAATGCCTTTACATTTTACTTCGTCTACGGTTAAAAGTCTATTCGGTTTGGTGTTTTACCTGGAACATCTTGCTCAACCAGGAGATTATTTAATGATTGATGAACCAGAACTGAGTTTACATCCAGATAATCAACGCAATTTAGCACGAGTATTAGCAAAATTAGTTAATGATGGTGTTAAAGTAGTAGTAAGTACCCATAGTCCTTATTTTGTCCGTGAATTAAATAATTTGATTATGTTCAATAAATATTTTGCTCAAGCTGATGCTCTAAGACTGCGTTATGGTTATGAATCTGATGAAAGTTTAAATCCTGAAAAAGTGTCTGCCTATTTATTTAGTAATAATACTATTAATCCAATGGAAATTGATCCAAATGAAGGAATTATTGCAGAAACATTCGATGTAGTAATTGACAACCTTAATCAGTCTTCCAATGATATTTACTATGCTTCTCAAGAAGAGGAACATGAGGATGCAGAGTAAAAGTTTAATTGATGTATTAAAAGAAGTAGTTAAAGAAGATTTGCATTTAAAACTAGATGAAGATAATTGTATAATAATTGAAGAAAATAAACAAGATGCAAAATGTCGTCAAGTTGTAATCAAATGGAAAAAATCACTACCTTATTTTGGATTTTCTCTTGATATTCCCAAGCAAGCAGGGAAAAATGACCCTATATATCCTTTTTTAAATCCCCAATATCCAGGAATTTGTCGTAAAAATGATGCGATTGTGTTTTTACAAAAATCAAATATAATCTATGTTTTGTTGATAGAAATGAAATCAGATAACACTAAAGGTTATCTGCAACAATTAAAATTAGCGCAAGGGTTTATTGAATTTATTTTACAACGTCTAAAAATTTTAAAAAAAGAAATTAATACCCAAGTAGAGTTTAGAGGAATATTATTTTCATGTCGTCGTATACCCAATGAAGGAGAAACTACTAAAAAACCTAAAAAACAAAAAATTATATTTGAAGATAGAAATGGGTTGTTAGTTGCGGAAATCTCTGGTAATACAAAATATTGGATACAACAATTTTTAGATAACATAGATGAGATTTGAATTATACAAAACAAAAACATCCTCCCAACTTCTAAAACCCTACCCACTGCTAACCCCATCAAAAGCATTGTAAAATATAAGCAGTAACATAGCCCTCACCACAATGACATCAACACTATTAAAATCTCCACGCATTCATACCCCTAAAATACACCGCTTACCCAACGGTTTAACCATTATCGCTGAACAAATGCCAGTAGAAGCAGTCAACCTCAACTTATGGGTAAACATAGGTTCTGCGGTAGAGTCAGATGATATTAACGGCATGGCTCATTTTTTAGAGCATATAGTATTTAAAGGAACAAACAAACTAGCCAGTGGTGAATTTGAACGTCGGATAGAAGAAAAAGGTGCTGTCACCAATGCGGGAACAAGTCAAGATTACACACATTTTTATATTACAACCGCACCTAAAGACTTTGCAGAATTAGCACCATTACAAATAGATGTAGTTTGTAATCCTAGCATTCCTAATGATGCCTTTGAAAAAGAAAGATTAGTAGTTTTAGAAGAAATTAGACGCTCAGAAGATAACCCCAGAAGACGCATTCATCGTCATACAGTCGAAACAGCTTTTAATGTTTTACCCTATCGTCGCCCCGTACTTGGTCCAGAAGCCGTAATTTCCCAAGTTACACCCCAACAAATGCGGGATTTTCATAATACTTGGTATCAACCAAATTCAATGACTGCCGTTGCAGTTGGTAACTTACCAGTAGAAGAATTAATAGAAATTATCGCCAATAGTTTTGAGCAAAAAAATCAAACACCAACAGTTAATTCCCAACCTAAAATAATTAGTCCAGAACCAGCATTTACAGAAATTATTCGTCAAGAATTTACGGATGAAACTCTCAACCAAGCTAGATTGATTATGTTATGGAGAGTACCTGGTTTAATTGAATTACAAGATACTTATGCTTTAGATGTCATAGCCGGAATTTTAGGACATGGAAGAACATCTAGATTAGTTCATGAATTAAGAGAAGAAAGAGGTTTAGTTTCTTCGATTTCTGTCAGTAACAGTAATTATAAACTGCAAGGAATATTTTCAATTTCCGCTAAATGTGATGTGGAAAACCTAGCAATAGTAGAAACAGCAATCATTGAACATTTGCAAGAAATACAAACAGAATTAGTTAAGGAATCAGAAATTACCCGTGTTCAAAGAAGAGTAGCAAATAGGTTTATCTTTGGCAATGAAACACCTAGTGAACGCACTAATTTATATGGTTATTATCAATCCTTAATTGGAAACTTAGAACCAGCATTTAATTATCCTCAAGAAATTCAATCACAAACCGAAAATTATTTAATCCAAGCTGCCCAAAAATACCTGCCAACCAACGCTTATGGTATAGTGATTGTCAAACCAAATTAGTAATTGGTAATTGGTAATTGGTAATATACTGTTTATCAGATAATGCTAATTACCAATCATTAATAACAAATAACAATAACTAATAATAAATACTATGTGGCAAGAAATAGATAATCATATCACCAAAATAACAGGGGAAAAATTTCAAACTTCCCAAAGTAAATCCGTAGGTGGTGGATGTATTAACCAAGCATATACAATTAGCGACGGTAAAATCACATATTTTGTGAAACTCAACACAGCAAACCAAGGAGAAATGTTTGCCGCAGAAATGCTGGGTTTACAACAAATGTATGAAACTCACACTATCCGCGTTCCTAAACCGGTTTGTTGGGGAACTACCAATAATTCTAGTTATCTAGTTTTAGAATATCTAAACATCAACGGTGGTAGTCATAAATCTTGGCAACAAATGGGGCAAAATTTAGCAGCAATGCACCAGAAAATAAGTAACCAAGGTTTTGGTTGGAATATGAATAATACCATAGGTTCAACACCACAAATTAATACTTGGAAATCTGACTGGATAGAATTTTATATAGAAAATCGTTTAGGTTATCAATTTCAACTAGCAAGAAGAAAAGGTGGAAATTTTCCCTTAGCAGATAAATTAATAGATGCTATCCCCAAAATATTAGCAAATCATCACGTTGAACCAGCATTAGTACATGGTGATTTATGGGGAGGAAATGCAGGTTTTACAGTTGATGGTGAACCCGTAATTTTTGATCCAGCAACCTATTATGGAGATAGGGAAGTTGATATTGCTATGACAGAATTATTTGGTGGTTTTCCCGCAGCTTTTTATCAAGGATATCAAGAAATATTACCTTTAGATAATGGTTATGAAAAAAGGAAAATTTTGTATAATTTATATCATATCTTAAATCATTTTAATTTATTTGGTGGTGGTTATGCTGCCCAAGCAAATGGAATGATTGAGAGAATTTTACGGAATGTATAAATTTACAAAATAAGATCCCCGACTTCTTTTTTATTTTGTAAATACATAATAAATTCAATTCAGAAGTCGGGGATCTGAGTAGTTAATTTATGAATTAAAAATGTGAAATACTATCAACAACAAACCAACGTTTTACATCTTAATCACCTTAATGATTTGTGGGGTGAAATCCAATCAAGTCCATATTTTTCTATAAACAATCTCAATCGTGATTTTATCAACACTAAAGGATTTTCTGTAGTTTTTCAACGTCAAGGATTAACAACCGTTATAGAAAAATTTCCCTTTTTTAAACCTTATTTAGATGTAGCACTGCAACCTAATTGTAATGCTTTTTATCTGAATCCCTTACTTTTAAAAGAAGGTTCTCGCGTTGATCCACATATAGATAGATCCTTGCGTTCCTATTGTAAAACCATTGAACCACCTGATCTGGTTAGTGTTCTTTATGTGCGAGTACCAGACAACATGGAGGGGGGAGAATTGGTATTAAAATCAAATAAACGTCAAATTGGGCAAATTAAACCCCAAGCGAATACCTTAGTTTATTTTCAAGGAGATTTAACCCATTCTGTTAACGCTGTAAAAACCCCTGGAAGTCGCCTAAGTTTGGTTTGTGAACAGTATAATTTAACTGAGGATGAATTAGACGAAATTCCGGTATTTACCCTAGAATCAAGAGCTAGTCAATCTGCAAATAAGAAACGAAAGTATGGCAATTAAATATCTCATATTTAACCATTCATAAAAACAATGCTATTAAACAACCGTTATCAAGTTATCCGCACCTTGGGATCTGGTGGTTTTGGTGAAACTTTTCTCGCTCAAGATACCAATATGCCATCACAGCGCCTTTGTGTGGTAAAACAATTAAAACCGATCCATAATAACCCAGAAATTTATCAAATAGTACAAGAAAGATTCCAACGAGAAGCGGCAATTTTAGAAACCCTTGGTAGTGCATCTGCTCAAATTCCTGGTTTATATGCTTACTTCTGTACTGGAGGAGAATTTTACTTAGTTCAGGAATGGATAGAGGGAGATACTTTAAGTGCAAAAATGCAAAAACAAGGGTTATTTACTGCAAGAGAAATTGAAGAATTACTAATTAACATCTTACCTGTTTTAGATTATGTTCATTCCCAGAAAATAGTTCACCGAGATATCAAACCAGATAATATTATTATTCGTAAAAGTGACAATAAACCTATCCTAATTGATTTTGGTGCAGTACGGGAATCAATGGCAACTATGATAAATTCTCAAGGACATCCTACCAGTTCAATTATAATCGGTACACCTGGTTTTATGTCCAGTGAACAAGCAGCAGGAAGACCAGTTTATTCTAGTGATTTATATAGTTTAGGTTTAACAGCTATTTATTTATTAACTGGAAAACAACCTCAAACACTAGAAACAGATCCCCAAACAGGGGAGATAATTTGGCGACATTTTGCTAGTAATATCAATCCTCATTTAGTAGGAGTAATTGATAAAGCTATTACTTATCATCCTAGAGAAAGATTTAGTTCTGCTAGAGAGATGTTGAGTGCGTTACAAAATCATGTAAATTTTCCTTCAACTTTACAATATCAGGAAAGACAAAACATACAACAGGCAACTATTTCTCCAACTATCAATATTACTAAAACAATTATTAATAATAAACCCAAAAACATCATAATTGGTAGTATAATTATTGCTAGTTTAACTGGAATTTCTATTATTGTTACACAAATACTTAATCAATCTTTAAAAGGTGTCCAAGAAGCAGAAATATCAATTTCTACTAAAAGAACAAACCCAGCGAGTGGAAAGCAAGAAATAACTTCAGATTACAAGTTTTCCAAATCTATTGTTAATCCTACATCAACAACAGTAAATGACTCTGAAAAAACACTCAATGTTCAAAAGACAACAACTACAAATAACGAAAATAATTATTTTTGGCTTTCTCAAAGACGAGTTACAGAAGTAGACTTATCAGGTAAAAGTGGTTATGAATTAGATATTATGCGAAATACCATTTTTGCAATTCACGGACGCAGGTTTGATACTCCAGAATTACAAGCATATTTTGATCAACAATCGTGGTATAATCCTCAATATTCACCCCAGGATTTTCCGGTGAGTTTGTTATCAAAAATAGAAATTGAAAATGCAGAATTTATTAATCAATATCAAGATAGTAAGAATTTGCGTTATTTTAAATAAATTGTAACGTTATCATGGAACAAGGAGGAAAAGCATTACCACAGCGACTAGGTACAAAATTGATTTCTACAGAATTATAAGATTGTATAACCTAAAAGTGTATAATCAATTAGCAATAACTCGCTCAATAAAACTCTGGTTTTCCTTCCCTATTCCCAGTTTTATGTTACATCTTTAAAATCGTAAAATAGGCAGATCATTAACTTTTTTTACCCCTGAAGGTGGTTTAAAAGTAAAAGTTTGAGCATCTATAATTGGATCTGCTGTTCTTTGCAAAATTTGTTCTGTGATTACAACATTGACACCTTCAAATTCACCGCTAATTTCCATTTGCTTGAGATTTCCTGTTTCTGGTTGAATAAAACCTCTAATCGTCATTTCTCTTTCTTTATCTTCGTGAATATAAACAGATAAATTCTCACCTGCAACTGTACGTGTTTCTTGTTTGATATCATTCAACCCCAATTCTTTTAAGACTTGTTCATTTACCTCATTTGCCATTGTTTTTCTAGTATCTTCTGGTACTTCTAGAAAAATTAAGGATGATATACCCCTGAGAAAAGATTCTTTATCATTAGCCTGGAACTTTTTATAAGAACTTACAGAGTATTGTTTCAAATCAGGCCGATAAATCCAAACTTGTTTACCATCAGAAATTACTAAAGCAGTAGACTGTGTTGATTCTTCCTGCATCACAGTAATTTCTGAGCGAAATTTGCCATCCGATTGAAGAATATTTTGAGTATTAATCTCAAATTGAAAATTAAAACCATCAAAGTTTCCTTTCAACAAAGATTTAGATTTTGTGAGATAGCGATTGCTTTTGAAAAAGTTATTTATAGTTTTAGCAAGTAATTCAACATCCGTTACTTGCTGCGTTTGAGCGATACTTATACCTGGAGTAGCAATTTCTAAAGGTGGTTTTGTAATCGCAACAACTTTACCTGGTAATGAGGTAATTAAACTAACAGATGAAATGATGCTTAGTGCAAGTTTGATAGAGTGAATTTTCATTTAAGTTTGGTTAGATGCTTGGATAAAACATGATTTCCATGATCCCCTCTCATTCCGCTTTTCTATTGTTGTTTGAGAAGATGAAAATAAATCACACAGTAATTATACAGTAAATAAATTATTTTAATAAACATCCTACCCAGCTATTATAAATCCTGTACGGGTTTAGCACTGCTAACCCCCTTCTGACTCCTGACTCCTGACTCCTCACATCAGGAAACATTCAGTAGTTACATCGTCAAAGTATTTGATATACATTGGGAAAGGATTTCGCGTGTAACGTTTCATGACCACAAAACTGTTAAACAACCGCTATCAAGTTATTCAGGTACTCGGTTCAGGTGGGTTTGGGGAAACTTCCCTCGCAGAAGACATCCACCTTCCTTCTCGTCGTCGCTTTGTCATTAAAGAACTGAAACCTATTAATAATGATCCACAAACTTCTACCTTAATTCAACAAAGATTTGAAAGAGAAGCCGCAATATTAGAAAATTTGGGAGAAACTAGCGATCAAATTCCTAAACTTTACGCCTATTTTCCCGAAAATGGTAAATTTTACCTGGTTCAAGAATGGATTCAAGGTCAAACCCTCAGCAGTATTATTGAAGCAAAAGGTAAAATCAGCGAACCCGTAGTTAGAGAAATTCTGATTAGTTTGCTGTCAGTGTTAGATTATGTCCACAGTAAGGGTATCATTCACCGGGACATCAAACCAGATAACATTATTCTCAGATCCCAAGATCGTAAACCTGTTTTAATTGATTTCGGTGCTGTTAAAGAAACCATCCGCACCGTGATCAATCCTTCCGGTAGTCCTGTACAATCAATCGTTATCGGTACTCCTGGTTATATGCCTAGTGAACAGGCGATCGGTCGTCCAGTGTATGCTACAGATATCTATAGTTTAGGCTTAACTGCCATTTATTTACTCACCGGTAAACATCCCCAAGAATTAGAAACCCATCCCCAAACCGGACAAATATTATGGCAACAATACGCAGCGGGTATATCACCGGAAATGGTGCAAATACTTACACAAGCTATTGAACCACGACCAGGCGATCGCCACACCACAGCTAGTAAAATGCTAAATGCGTTAAAATCAATCCAAAATCCTACTCATCATCACCAACCTACCCAGCACCCTAGCAACGTCGCTACAATTAGTTTAAATCAATCCCCAGTCTATTCATCCGCTACAACGCCCATTATTAGAGAAATTCCCAATCCTGTTAAACCACAAAAACCCTTTGTGATTATTGGTAGTGTCATTGTTGGTGGTTTAATTGGTGCTGTTGCAGTTTCCAGTGTTATCCGTCCTCCACAAAACACATCCTCAGTCGCTACAAATTCCACTGTAACTAAAGAAAACACCTCTTTAATAACACCAACAAACACCCAAGAAATACCAAAAAATCCCCAAATTCCAGAACCAGAAACAACAATTTCTGAACCTCAAGAACCGCAGGAAATTAATTCCAATTCTTCACCCGTTAATCCCATTTCCCCAACACTAACAACACCACCAGAAACTAATCCCATTGTTGAAAATCCCATTATTGAAAATACTCCTGAATCTATAGTTACACCCACAATTGAACCGGAAATACAACCCCAAGAAACTACACCAGAAATAGTAGAAGAATTTTCAGAAGAAAAGAAAAAACCCAAAAAAGAAAAGAAAAATAGATCAGAAGAAATTACTCCTAACCAAAGTATTAATGTCCCTGCATTTCCCACAGGTGTATCAAGAAATAGAGTAGAAGCAGCATTAGGAAAACCCAAAAAAGATTCACGTGGTTTATGGCCAAATACCCGTGCAGTTTTATATGAAGTAGTACCAGATCAAATTGATTTAGGCTACCTTTTTGATCGTGATACAGGTAGACTCAGACAAACAGAGGTAGGATTTGCAGGTAATGTTGATCCTCAAATAATGCAAACAACTTTAAATGGTATGTTAGCAGGACAAGCTACCCCAGAAATTCAACAAGGATTACAACAAATTCAACAACGTCAAACAGATAATTTTACCTTTAAAAAAGGTGGAGTCAAAGGTCAAATAATTCGCCAAAATTGCGGTTCAATTTACATGAGTGTTTGGGAAGCAGATTTACATGATTTTGTTGATCCTGCAACAGCTAACAAATGTTAAAGTTTTTTGTCTGAATCAGGATGTCCAGGATTTGAGGATGAACAGGATGTTATTTGATGATGGTTGGTTATGCACAAATCACTAAAAAACGAACCGCAAAGAACGCAAAGGACACGAAGGTAAGAGGTTTTAGAGATATCTTCCATTTTCATCCTGTACATCCTTTAATCGTGGTTATCCTGATTCAGATGAAATATCATCTTAACCCATCATTTTCAACCAAGCAAATATTTGATTAACTGTTAACTGTAAATTGATTCCTTCTAAAACTGGTAACTGTTGATCACCTCTAAATAACTCCGGTTGTTGTTGGGGACGGAAAACCAAAATAGAACGATCTTCAGGATCTATTAACCAACCTAACAAACAACCATGATTTAAACAATATAAAATATTATCTATAACGCGAGTTGAATTTTGTTCAGGAGAGAGAATTTCAATAGTCCAGTCTGGAGGGATGAAAAAATCATTAGGGACTTCACCTTCAGCAGTAAAGGAAATATTTGACCATTTGAAAACCGCGATATCAGGAACTACGGAACGCACACCAAAACTACAACGCAACTCAGGAAAAGCATAAGCGATTTTTTCAGCTTCGGTGATATCGTTAATAGTATTGCATAGTCTTAATTGTAAGCGGCTATGTTTTCCTTTGGGCATGGGTTTAGTGATAATTTCCCCGTTGATATATTCCCTGACAGGTTTTGTTTCTGGGAGTTTGAGAAATTCTGCTAAGGTGAGGGATTGATTAATTATTGTGGTCATTATTTCTCAATCCTGTAAATAGGATATAATTATAGTTTAACCTTTTTTTGTCTGAATCAGGATGTCCAGGATTATAGGATTTTTAGGATGTTATTGGATGAAGGTTGGTTATGCTTTCAGGATTTTTTTGTCTGAATCAGGATAACCAGGATTACAGGATTTTCTGGATGTTATTTAATGATGGTTGGTTACGCACAAGTCATGAAAGAATGAACCGCGAAGAACGCAAAGTACACGAAGGTAAGAGGTTTTAGAGAGATTGTCTGTTTTCATCCTCTACATCCATAAATGTTAGTTGTCCTGATTCTCACCATCTGCGTCTATCTGCGTTTTTATCCTGTAAATCCTCAAATCTTGGTTATCGGGACTTAGGCAAATAAATTTTGACTTTTGACTTCCCGCTGGGTGTCCTGATTCAGAGAAATATTGACATCTAATAAATATGTGTGATACTTTAAAGTTAGAATAACATAAATCTATAACACCAAACAAAAAATCCCATCCCGTACATCCTCAAATCCTGGATATCCTGATTCAGACAGAAAAATTTGATCGCCTTCGGCGATAAGAAGGGAAAAGAGTAAGAAGAGAAGAGTGTAAGAGGGTAAAAGCGCAGAGGGCTACAAAGTCCTGGAGGAGAACACGACCCGAAAACCGTAGTAGTAGAGGCGGAGGACACGCGAATTCCTGCCACGGTTCGCAGACCGACAATTCCCGGCGATGAGGAGCCAAGAACCACCATGCAAGAGCTTTAATTCGCTCTTACTTGTCACAACACTGCCATCTGTAGGCGCATTATTATAGTTATTCACCCAATCATCCAAACACCACTCCCAAACATTCCCGTGCATATCATACAAACCAAAAGCGTTAGGGGGAAAAGAACCTACATCAGTGGTTTGTTGACGATACAGACCTTTGGGGGCATCACCATAAGGGTAATTACCATCATAGTTTACCAGATCAGGGGTAATACTTTCACCAAAATAAAAAGGTGTAGTTGTTCCCGCTCGACAAGCATACTCCCATTCAGCTTCACTGGGTAATCTGTAGTTTTTTCCTGTTTTTTGGCTTAACCGCTGACAGAAAGTAACTGCATCATCCCAACTGACTTCTTCAACGGGGCGGTTTTCACCTTGGAAGTTAGAAGGGTTATTTCCCATAATAGCTTGATATTGTTTTTGTGTCAATTGATATTTCCCGATAAAGAAACTAGGAACAGTCACTTGACGTTGGGGACCCTCATCCGACTCTCGTTGTGCTTCGCTTTCCGGTGAACCCATGTAGAATGTTCCTCCTGGTATTTCCACCATTTCCAAAGTCACACCATTTCCCAAGTCTTCGGTAAAATATCGGGCTGAGGAGTTGCTTTTACTAATAATGCTTCCTGTAGAGTCGGTTCTGACAACTTCAAAATTAAAGGTTGAGAGAGAGTTTGAGGAAGTTTGATTTTCAGGAGTTGGTGTATTTTCAGGAGTTGGTGTATTTGTAGAAGTTGTAATTTCAGAAGTTTGATTTTTACGACTTGGAAATAAATCTCGTCCGACAACAGCAATAGTGATACCACCGATAAATAAAGATGGATAAACTAAGAAATTTCTGCGGGTGATATTTCCTGAACTTGTTGATTTTTGGGAACTTTGATTTTGAGAACTTCCTGATTTTCGAGAAGATTGATTTTGATAACTTTGATTTTGAGAACTTTGATTTTGAGAACTTCCTGAATTTTGAGAACTTTGATTTTGAGAACTTCCTGATTTTCGAGAAGTTGGAATTTGTAAAACTTGTAAAAGTCCCTCACAGGACTGATAACGGTTTTGATATTCTAACTGTAATAACTTATCTAAAATCTTACCCAACTCTACACTAACAGGTTGATTGAGATGATCACGCCATTTTTGCACCCAAGCATAACCTTGTTTTTTCCATAAATTCCAAGGATGCACCCTCGTCATTAAATGAAAACAACTCGCACCCACACTATATAAATCACTCGCGGGATAAACAAGTTTATCTTCCATTTGTTCCAGGGAAGCATAACCATAACTCCCAATCACCGTACCTGGACGCATTGTACCCTGAAGTTTTTTAGATGCTCCAAAATCAATCAAAAATAATTTCCCATCACTGCGACGACGCATAATGTTTTCTGGTTTAATGTCGCGGTGAATGATATCTTGATCATGGACTGTTTGCAAAACTGGTAAAATCTCCAGTAACAACTTACGGATTTTCTGCTCATCAAAAGTTGCACCGTTCGCTAACTCAATTAATAAATTTTCCCCATCAATAAAATCTTGAATTAAATATAGATATCCCTCTTCTTCAAAATATGCCTGAAGTCCAGGAATTTGCGGATGATTAAGTTGTTGTAATCTTCTCGCTTCCTCCTCGAATAACTCCGTCGCTTTTTTTAAAGCATAGGTACTTTGGGTTTGGGGTGCAAATTGTTTAATCACACACCTTTCATTTAATTTATCAATATCTTGGGCTAAATAAGTCTTCCCAAAACCTCCACTCCCCAAAGGTTTAACCGGACGATAACGGTTTTTGAGGATAACCAAAGGAACACCACAATGAGGACAAAATTTTGTTCCCACTGGTACAGGTGGGTTATGACAGTCTGGGTTCAGACAACATATCTGATTCATAGATTGGGGTAGATACGTTGAAATTTAGGATACCTACAATAATATACTCGCTAATTACGCAATTATAATGTTTTACTTCTTTGCATCCTAACGTTTTAACGTCAGTTCCTTAACAATTCTTATTGTGATTTGCCCCCAAAAAACCAAAGAAAGTTTCAACACCTTGTTTTACCCCAAAATTATTGAGAATACTTGCGAATGACCTAACGTAAGATCAAGGGTCTTGACTTCTGAAAGGGTTGTGATATGATAGTCTTACGGATAATCCAAGGGAGATGTATATTTAAAATCTAAAATAACCTAAAAACCGGATATTGAAATTATACTATTATATTACGTAAAGGTAACTTCTCTGTCATAGCTTCTGTGCAAGATTAAATAAACATTGTATTGTATTGTTATTAAACATCTTGAACCAAAACAACCAATTACGTAGGGGCAAACCCCCTGTGGTTGCCCTAAAAATAAATCTGGGTAAACCCCCTGTGGTTGCCCTAAAAATGGGGGTAGGCACGGAGGCACTACCCCTACATCATTAATTCATAATTACGAATTACTTAATGGATACAGTACCACCAGCTTCAGTAATACGTTTCTTGATATCTTCAGCGATATCTTTAGCAACAGCTTCTTTGATGGGCTTAGGAGCAGCTTCTACCAAGTCTTTAGCTTCTTTTAGACCCAAACCAGTGATTTCACGAACGATTTTGAGAACAGCAATCTTCTTATCAGCAGGTACAGCTTCCAGAATTGCGTCAAATTCGGTTTTCTCTTCTACAGCTTCAGCAGGAGCAGCACTAGGAGCAGCCATCATCATCATACCGCCAGCAGGAGCAGCAGCACTTACACCAAAGGCTTCTTCAATTTGCTTAACTAATTCAGAAGCTTCTAATAAGGTTAAGGATTTTAACTGTTCGAGAATTTGATCGGTTGCAGCAGACATTGATGTAACTCCTAAAAATGTTTGAATTTTTGATTAGTTATTAGTTACTTAGTTTTCACTAACAACATTGAACTAACGGAATGAACTAACGGAAAAGATTTATTCAGCAGCAGCGCCGTCTTTTTCAGACACAGCTTGTACAGCACGAGCCAAAGAACTGGGAACTTCGTTGATACCCACAGCCACTTTTGTAGCCAAGGCGTTGATAGCTCCAGCAATTTGCGCCATAAGTTGTTCTTTAGATGGCAAGTCACCAAGTGCTTTGACATCTGCTTCTTTCAACAAGCGCCCTTCCATCACACCACCGCGAAGTTCGGTCTTCTTGGTAGCTTTTTGGAATTCTTGGTAAGCTTTAATTGCTGATAAATCTTCTTTAACTAACAAAAAGGCTGAAGAACCTTTAAGTAGTTCTGACATTGGTTGCCATTGTTCATATTCCTGAATGGCAATGTTCATAAAGGTGTTTTTTGTCACCTTACAAACAGCACCACTAGGACGCAAGCGCTTTCTCAAGTCTGTGATTTCAGCAACTGTTAAGCCTTGGTAATCAATTACCAGTGCCAAAGTTGACTCACTTAAAGTTCCCTTGAGGTCAGCAACTATTTCCTGTTTGTTTTCTAACGTTCTACCCATTCTTACTTCACCTCCAAGGGCAAATCTCAGTTATCAGTTACCAGTTATCAGTTACCAGTTATCAGTTATCAGTTATCAGTTATCAGTTACCAGTTATCAGTTATCAGTTATTACTGTTCACTGTCCACTGTTCACTGTCCACTGTTCACTGTCCACTGTCCACTGTCAACTGTCCACTGTCAACTGTTCACTGTTCACTGTTCACTGTCAACTGTCACCTGTCACCTGTCACCTGTTTACTGACTTGCCGAAAACAACAAACCCCAGCAATCTCGGCCGGGGTTTCACAGAAGTATTTCTCATACTGTCGTTGCTATCTTTTAGTTAAGCAAACTTCAGTCATTTCAAATTACTACCTCGGCAGGATATTTAAGCTATTAGCACCTGCTGTCTCCGGCTTTGCTTATTAAATTTTGGTTATTGGTATTTGTTCATTAGTCATTGGTCATTGGTTTATATTCACCAATTACCCATTACCAATTACCCATTACCCATTACCCAATTATGCAGCGTCAGTTATTTTTAAATCTCTTAGGGCGTTAATATCTACTTTGATAGAAGGACCCATTGTGGCAGAAACGTATATTGTCCGCCAGTAACGACCTTTAGCACCTGAAGGACGGTTGCGGTCAATTGTCTCTTGTAATGCTTTGAGGTTGACTAGCAAATCTTCAGCAGCAAAAGACGCTTTTCCAAACATAACATGAACAATACCAGTTCGATCAGCACGGAATTCTAATTTACCTGCTTTGAATTCTGAGATCGCACTAGCAATATCAAATGTCACTGTACCACCTTTTGGTGATGGCATCAAGCCACGAGGACCTAATAACTTACCTAATTTAGCTACCTGGGGCATCATATCAGGGGTAGCAATTAGTTTATCAAAGTCCATCATGCCTTTTTGGATATCGTCAATCAGTTCCTCTGAACCGGCGATATCCGCACCAGAGTTAGATGCTTCTGTAACTTTCTCACCTCTAGCAATGACAGCTACCCTAACAATTTGACCTGTACCTTTAGGTAGTGCCACAGTTGTTCTTAACTGTTGGTCTGTGTATTTAGGATCAATACCTAATCTAATGTGCGCTTCCGCAGCTTCAGGAAACTTAGCTGTTGCTGTCTCTTTTAACAGTGCTAATGCTTCTATTGGTGCGTAGTCTTTATCTTCTACTTTTTCCAGTAACGCCTGTAAGCGTTTTGATACTTTCTTGCCCATTTTTTACTCCTGGGGTGATCTCGAAGTGTTTGACTTCTCCCCCGATACAATTTTCGATTTTAGATTTTGGATTTTAGACTTTTGTCAGTTGTCAATGATCAGGTTTCATATTTTTACTTACTGTCACCTATCACCGTCAACCGTCACCTAATCCTTAATTGTGACACCCATATTTCTCGCTGTTCCTGCCACAATATTCATCGCTGCTTCGATGTCATTTGCGTTAAGGTCAGGGAGTTTTGTTTGGGCAATTTCCCGCAACTGGTCTTTGGTAATAGTCCCAACTTTTTTCTTGTTGGGTTCGTTAGAACCTCTTTCAATTTTCGCTGCCTTGCGAATTAATACAGATGCTGGAGGTGTTTTGAGTACAAAGGTAAAACTCCGGTCTTCAAATACCGAAATTTCTACAGGTACAACCATTCCAGCTTGATCAGCTGTCTTAGCGTTGTACTCTTTGCAGAACATCATGATGTTCACACCATGCTGACCCAATGCTGGACCAACTGGGGGTGCTGGGTTGGCTTTTCCAGCATTCAGCGCCAGCTTAATGACCGCTACTACTTTCTTCGCCATTTACTTTGATTAGCTCTGTTTTTCTACCTGATTAAATTCTAATTCTACCGGTGTATCCCGTCCGAAAATCGAGAGTAGAGCTTTTAGTTTACTCCGTTCTGGCGAAACTTCAATCACTTCACCTTCAAAATCCTTGAACGGACCGGAAAGAACTACTATCTTATCACCTGTAGCCATATCAATTTTGACTACTGGCTCTTGTTCTGTGGTTTGTTTGAATATCCGTTCTACTTCTGAGTGACTTAAAGGTACTGGCTTAACGTGACCACGACCACGACCGCTACCACGCTTTTGCTCTGCGCCTACAAAGTTAATTACATGAGTAGTGTTTCTCACTACCTGCCATGTATCATCACTCATGATCATCCTTACCAGCACATACCCAGGAAAAATCTTTTCCTCTGATGGCTGACGTTTACCATCTTTACGGAGTTTCACCGTCGGGGTGTGTGGAATTTCCACAGCAATGATCTGATCAGCTACATCAAAAGTTTGGATGCGCTGCTCTAAGTTTGTTTTTACCCGCTTCTCACAACCAGAGGCTACTTGCACCGCATACCAGCGTGCTTCTTTGGACACTGTTCCTAGTGCTTCCTCTGAGTGCGTCGCATCTCTTGGTTCGTCTGTTGCAGAATTCATCAGAATACCTGTTTCGCTGCCCAAGCAAACAATCCATCCACCAAATATATCAAAGATGCGGAGAGTGTCACCATTAATAACACAGCGGCTGATTCGCTCACTAACTGCTTCCGACTAGGCCAAACTACTTTGTCAAGTTCTTCTTTTGCTCCTTGTACAAAGTTGTTCACACTAAACCCATTGTCAGGTGATGCAATTTCCGCTTCATTTTTTTTAGCCACTGTCGTTGTACCCCCCGTTTCTTACTTTGCTTTACCTTGTTATTTTGCACCAAGGTTTGCAGTTTCGACCAGTTTGATATTTACAAGAAAGCCACAAGTAAAAAAATAATAAACCCGAAATAATTAACGCTGGTTGCTATTTTAGCAGTCGCGCCATTGCTTCGGGCTATATTTTTTGCCTTTCAGCGCGCCCTGGAGGACTTGAACCCCCGACATCAGGTTTTGGAGACCTGCGTTCTACCAACTGAACTAAGAGCGCACAAGCTATCCTTGTTTTAGGGATTGTGCTTAACTTTTATCTAGTTTAACACAACTTTCTCGAAATTGTAACTTAATTTTTGAAAAAAATCAAGTTAGCGGCATCCGCCGCTCATAGCTTGAAGTTGCTGCTCTGTTTCTAGCACAGTTTCTAGCACAGTTTTTTTACAAGGGGCGGTCAAACCGTTGTTTAATACGGGTAGCTTTACCAGATAGATTCCGTAGGTAGTACAGTTTAGCGCGTCTGACTTTACCGCGACGTACTACTTTGATGTTATCAATACGGGGAGAATGTAGCAAAAATACCCGCTCTACACCCACGCCTTGGAAAACTCTACGGACGGTGATGGTTTCGTTGATGCCACCATTGCGTTTACCAATTACTACGCCCTCATAGGGTTGGACGCGGTATTTGTTGCCTTCTTTGATCTTTACCCCTACTCTCACTGTGTCACCTACGTAAATCTGGGGTAGGTCAGACTTTAAATGTTCCGCTTCAATAGAGCGAATTATCTCTTGCACGTTCATAGTTTCACAATTTTTTGGAAAAAAACCCACAATCAACAATCATAAATCCTTAACCGTCAAAGAGTCTATAAGATTTGAAATTTTTTCTACCCTCAGAAATTATATCAGTGTTAAACCATAAATTTGATGTATCAAATAGTATCAAATATATTTATATCGCTACTTATTCAGGATATAACGAAAGCAAAAACAGAATAATCTGAATAGTTGGCTTTTCATTAGTTGGCTATAGTCATTTAGTATTCCTTCGTTGTGAATTTAGTAGTATTTAATATTAATTTGTTTTGTTTTTAAACTTAAATAAGCTACTTGTTTATGATTCGGTTTATTCATGATTGTGACATTTTATAGCAATTCAAACGTAAATGAGGTACAAATTTACGTCAAAAAACCTGACACCAAAAGGATTTTCAAGCTGATAGCTGAACGCTGATAGCTGAAAGCTGCTGTAACTGTTAAATCCCAACATAGTTAATACTTTTAGTTGATTGGCATTGATCAACAAAGGAAATTAAAGGAAAGTAAAATTTATTCCTGTAGAAATATAATAAACATCCTCATATTGTATATTCTTGAGCGGAAATATAACTGTTGAGAATCTAAAAAGGATGAATGAATAAAATGGAATGAAATCAGCGAATAAACTCGAATGTATATTAAGTAACTGATAAACTGGAGATTCTTCATGATTAATACAGAAGAAATACTTCACAAAATATCGTTTATCAACCTTCTAGATATACTAAATGCTTGAATTTTCTTTCCATTGAAAAACAAATTGTAAAAAATATTTTTTACCAAAAGATGCGAATTATACACATATTAAATCATGTTCAGGAAATAGGTAATGGTATTGTGAATGTAGCCATTGACCTAGCTTGTTTACAGTCAAAGTCTGGCTATGATGTAGCAGTAATCTCATCTGGTGGTGAATATGAAAAGTTACTGAATAATTTTGGTGTTAAACACTATCAATTAAATCAAGCACGTCAGCCTATTAATATTATTAAAGCGGCTATAAATTATCAAAAAATTATCCAGGAATTTCAACCAGATATTGTTCATGCCCACATGATGACCGGCATTGTTTTAGCATATACTTTAAAAGGCAAGAACAAATATCAGATCATTTCTACAGTACATAATGAATTCCAACGTGCAAGTTTACTAATGGGTTTAGCAGATAGGGTAATTGCAGTGAGTGAAGCTGTTAAACATTCAATGATTAAACGGGGGATACCACAGCAAAAATTACGTGTTGTGAGAAATGGAACTTTAGGAAGTCCTCGCACAAAAAACATTAATTCTTATCTACCTGTAAAATTAGAACATCCAGCAATTATTACTGTGGCAGGAATGTATAAAAGAAAGGGAATTGCTGAGTTAATTAGTGCATTTGCAAACATCGCTGAAGAATTTCCCTCAGCACATCTTTATTTAGTGGGTAATGGACCAGATCGGGAACTATTTACACAACAAGCAAAATCAACCAATGTATTTGATAGAATTCACTTTGAAGGGTTTCAACCAGAACCACAAAAATATTTGTTAGGTTGTGATATTTTTGTCCTTGCTTCCCATCGTGATCCTTGTCCTTTGGTAATTTCGGAAGCAAGAGAAGCGGGGGTTGCTATTATTGCAACTCAAGTAGATGGTATTCCAGAAGCATTAGATAATGGAGAAGCTGGGGTTTTAGTTCCTAGTCAAAATAGTCAAGCATTAGCTCAAGCAATGAGAGAGTTATTAAATAATTCAAATATTTTACAACAATGGAAAAATCGCGCTCAGGAAAATTTAGAAGAGTTCAATGTTGCTCGTGTAAATCAGGAAACTTTATCCATTTATCATGAGTTAAGAAGTTGATAGGTGATAGGTGATAGGTGACAGGTGACAGTTGACAGTTGACAGTTGACAGTTGACAGTTGACAGTTGACAGTTGACAGTTGACAGTTGACAGTTGACAGTAAAGAGTTTATCTATTCCCTGTTCCCTGTTCCCTGTTCCCTGTTCCCTTCCTAAACTGAATTATGCTTTTGTAAAATGTTTTCTCAAAATGCGTAATTTAATAGCTACAGGTTTTGCCCATCTTCCACCGATGACATCATGGAGGAGAGTATAAAAACAGGGAATAATAAACAGAGTTAATAGTGTTGCTAAAGACAATCCAGAAAACACAACGACACCCAAAGGTTGTAAAAGTTCTGCACCTTCACCAATGCCTAAAGCTAAGGGAAACATCCCTAAAACTGTTGTAATTGTGGTCATTAAAATTGGACGTAATCTTTGGGGTGCTGCCTTTAAAATTGCGGTACGACGATCAATTTTTTCCCGTTCCCGAATTTGATTAGCCAATTCCACCATAATAATGGCGTTATTAACTACAATACCTACTAATAAAACCGCACCAACAATCACTGTTGCACCAATAGCAGTTTCAGTTATATAAAGTCCAAAAATCCCCCCAGCTAAAGCTAAAGGAATAGTAAACAGAATTACCAAAGGATCAACCAGAGAATTGTACTGGACAGCCATTACCACAAATACTAAAAATATTGCTAAACCGCCTAATACTTGTAGAGATTTTTGAATTTGCAGATTAGATTCTGTGGCACTACTGGGTAAGAGACTGACACCTTCAGGAAATTCAACATCTTTCAGAACTTGGTCAACTTCCGCTAAAGCTTGACTCAGACTTGCGTCTTCTGCCAAACTACCAGCAATTAAAAACACTTGACGTTGGTTAATCCGTTGAATTTCTCCGGGTGCTTTACCTTCAGCAATTGTGGCGACATCACTCAAGCGAATTTGTTGATTATTCTCTGTAAATAAAGGTAATCTTTGCAGTTGAGAAATTTTTTGCACAGAAGCGTCATTTAACTCAACTCTGACATCTACCAAACGGTTATTTCTTTGAATTTGGGTGGGGACACTTCCTGTAATTGCTGTTTGAATTGTATCACCAATTTCTTTGGTATTTAAGCCCAAACTGGCTACTCGTTCCCAGTCAGGTAAAATGCGGATTTCTGGTTGACGTGGATCACCATCAGGACGAAATCTGACAGAAGTAACTTTTTCATCTAAAGTTGCTAATAATTGCCTTCCAGTTTGTTCTAAAGTGTTAGTATCATTACCCTGTAACATGATATCTACATCAGCACCACGAACGGGGGAGTTATTCAGAATTAAACCGCGCACTCTTCCAGGACTTAGACGCAGCCGAATATCCACTAGGTTGAGGCGATTAAATTCTTGGGTGACACGCTCAATAAAAGCTTCTATGTCTGTGTTTGGTTTGAGGGTAATGGTGCTAGAACTCCGCAGGGGGTTGGCGGTGCTGTTACTACCAAAGAGAAAGCCACCTACGGTAGAAAAAACATATTCTGTTTCTGGTTGTTTGATGAGAATGTCATCTACAACCTGCATCACTTTTTGGTTAGTTTCTAATGGTGTACCAGGGGGAAATTGAGCAAATAAACTCGCTTGTCCGGTGTTAATTTGGGGAAGGATTTCTTGGGGAATTTGGGGTGCCATCCAATAACTACCACCTCCAAAAATGCCAATAATCATAATTATGGTTAATAATCGCCAACGTAATATTCCTGCTAGGAAGTTACCATATAATCTGGTAGTTGCATGAAATCGGCGATCAAATTCTCGAAAGAACCAGAAATTATTTAAAGAACTGGAAAAAGGTAAAGCTAATAGCCGAGATGTCATCATAGGAACTATGGTGACAGCAATTAAAATGGAAGCTGCTACTGCAAAACTAACGGTGAGAATTAATTCGTTAAATATTAAGGAAATAAAACCGCCAATAAATAAAAATGGTAATACTGCTACTAAGTTGGTACTGGTAGAAGCAAGTAAGGCTGATTCAACTTCCTGACTGCTTTGTGATGCTTGTTCAATAATTAATTCTGTGGATAATTTTGATGTGGCATTTTGTAATTTTCTCTGATTGATTCCCTCGGCAATGTTTTCTAACATGACGATGGAATTATCAACTACTATTCCCACGCCTAAAGCTAAACCACCTAAACTAAAAATGTTGAGGGATAAGCCAAAGAATCCCATGAGAATAATTGCTGTTAAGGATGCTAAGGGTATGGATACAACAATAATTAAAGTTTGTCGAATTGAACCAAGAAACAGTAATACTGCTATGGCGGCTAGTCCTGAACCAATTAACCCTGAAGATGTAACATTTGCTAGGGAGTTACGAATGAAGATTGATTCATCTAGGGTAGGGGTGAGGCTGGCTTCGGCAGGAATTACACCTGCGGCTTGTAGTTCTTTTAATCTTTGTTTGACAGCATCTACAACATTGACTGTGTTGGCATCTGGCTGTTTTTGTACACTAATTTTTACTGCTTCTTGACCATTTAGTAAAACAAATATTCTTTGTTTTTCAGAACCGTCAATAACTTCTGCAAAGTCTCGTAAATAAACCCGATTTTTGATTTCAGAGTTAGGTGTGGATACTTCAAAGGAGAGATCGTTGATTTCTTTGGCATTTGTGAATTTACCAACGGTACGGGTTAAGGGTTCAGAGTTTGGACCTAATAGTCTACCTCCAGAGATGTCTTGATTGCGGTTTTGTAGTTCGTTTAAGACATCGGTTAAACCTACTCCCAAGGCTTGAAGGCGATCTAAATCTATGTTAACTCTAACTTCTTCTTGTACTCCTCCTGATACGTCTACTACGGCAACTCCAGGGACTACGTTTAATTCACGGGCTAATTCTTCTTCGGCAAAAACTCTTAAATCAACATCTTTTAATTTTGGGGAGGTGAGGGCAAATTCATAAACTGGTAATTGGGAAGGATCTATTTTGAATAACCGCGGTTCTTCGATGGTGTCTGGTAATCTGTTTCTGGATCGGTTTAAGGTGGCTGTGGCATCGTTTAATGCCTGATCAATGTCTCCTCCTGGTTGAAAGTAGAGGTCTAAACTAATTTGTCCTTCACGGGTTTGGGAAAAGACTTGAATTACTCCTTCGGTGGCGGAAAATGCTTCTTCTAATTGTTTGGTGATTTCATCTACTGCTACTTCTGGAGAAATTCCCGGTGCTTCTATTCTTAAACCTATGCGCGGATAGGTAATTGATGGTAATAAGTCTACTGGTAAACGAATGACAAAAAATACTCCAATGACTATTACTGCTATTGTCAACATTAATGTACCAATATGTTGACGGATAGATATTTTGCTGAGGCTAAAGCCTTGATTTGTTGTTTGCATTTTTATTTATTCAAAGTTATTAAATTAATAAATCTGTCAAAGGTAATCTGTTTTTAGTTAATGTTATTTTTTGATTCTGACATAATTGATAATTTGACTGTTTCACCATTTTTTAATGGTTTACTACTACGCAATACATAACGTTCTCCTGGTTGCAATCCAGAGAGAATTTCTACTTGATCATCTGCTTTTTTTCCTAATGTGACTGGGCGTTCTTGAACTGTGGTTTTACCATCTTGTTCTTTAACTATAAAAATTTTACTGCTTTGCATTTGGTCTGATTTTTCTGAGTTTTCTTTACTGTTAATTGCTGTTTCTGCTATGACTACACGGGGTGCGGTTTGAGTAACAAAGTTAACTCTTGCTAGAAGTCCACTGGCAATTTTGCCCCCACTGTTGGGAATTACTACTTCTACTGGTATTAATCGCGCTCTGGGATCTGCTGTGGGGGAAATGCGCGCTACTCTTCCCATGATGGTTTGATCTGGAAAGGCATCTAAACGGACTTGTACTGATTGTCCAACTTGAATTTTACTTAGTTCTAGTTCTGATACTTGGACTATGACTTTAATTCTGCTCAAGTCGGCTATTTTGATGACTTCGCTTCCCGGTTGTAAGAGGTTTCCTGGTTCTGTGACTTTTTCTGCTACTACTCCGGTGATGGGGGAGATGATCCGAGAATAGGAAAGGCGTTCTTTTGCGGCTTTGACTAGGGCTTTTTGGGCAAATACTCGCCCCTGGGCAGCTTCTACTGCTTGTTGTTCAGTTTTAACTTGTTCAATGGCTGCATTTAAGGCTTTTTGACTGGTTAATGCTGTGGTTTTGGCTTGTTGGGCGGTTTGTTCTGATATTGCTCCCTCTTTTAAGAGTTTTTGCTGTCTCTGGGAGTCTGATTGTGCTTGTAGTAATTCTAATCTGGCTTTTTCTACTTCTGCTTGAGCGTTACTAACCTGGGTCTTGGCTCTGACTACCTCTGATTTACTGGTGGCTAGCTCTGCTTCTGCTTGTTGCAATGAGGTGTTTAGTAATACGTTGTCTATTTGACTGATGACTTGTCCTCTGTTTACTGTATCGCCTATGTCTAGGTTTAGTGCTATGAGTCTTCCTTCTGCTTGCGATCGCACGGAAACTGTCCGGTAGGGTGTGGTGTTACCTATGTAATCTACTTGTTTTGTTAAGGATTGAGTACGGGCGATCGCCACATCTACAGCAGTTGTACTATTACCTCCTTGTCTCCCCCTTGTCTGACGAGATTGAGCTTCTGCGGCCTCTTTAGGTAATGAACCACAACTTGCTGTGAATATTGCCATGATCAGCATCATCAACATCAATAATTCATGACTATTGCTCACTGGTTTGACAACTTTGGGGGTTGATTTTTTCACCAGTTTTTGTATTTTTATCTGCTCAAAAACCATGAATTATCCTCCAATTTGTTAGTATTTGCACTAAAACAGTATTTAATTAGCAATTGATATTAACTAAATCCAAATAACCGAAAATCTTCCTGAAAATTCAGCTATTGGCGTATTCCACATTACTTTTTATTCTCAAAAAAACTGACAGAATTTCTACCAGGTGTTGCCGATGTGGATGTACTTAGATGTACTTAATTTTTGGCAGTTTTAAAAATTATAAAGTTAGTATAAAGATTTTGCCACTAACAGGTAATAGGTAAATAGTCATGTTTTATGGTATTCACCTCTAATGCACTTGCAAAAATGCAAAAATAGTTACTCTTTAAGTATTTTTAGAGTTATTCAGTAATAATGCAATTCTACACTTTAATGTGTAGTATATTCTTAAATAAACTCGCTTATTTATAAAAATGTTGCTAATAATTGGTTTACTTCTCTCTTTTCAAAGAAAATGAGTGAATTCAGACTAGATTTTTAAGATTTTTGTGTATATATTAAGAATATTAAATATATCTTGCCTTTGGAACTGAAATCAAGTAAATGAACGACGTAGTGCAATACTACAAAAAGTACAACCACAGGAAAGCAAGATATTCATAGTCAGGTGAGGTAACAAGTGACATCACTGCTTAAAATTGTCCAAACCGCTGATGAACAGCAAATTACCGAGTTTTTCCAAGCATCCGTAGGGCAATGGCATTCTGAAAGGCGCTACTACAGTTTGCCCCAAGGAGAAACAAAGGAAATGGTAAGTATAATCACTGTCCAGTTTTTGCCACCAGGGGATGATGAATTACGCAAACTGGCAAATTTACATGATTTAACTGATTTAGATATTTTGATATGCGGTGCTAAGGTGAGTTGGCAAAGCACTGATATCAACAAAAACCAGCAAGAATCAGTGGGTGTTACAGTATTTGGTGTTCAAAACAATACCTTGTATCGTGATCGCGGTTTTGCCACTACCAAACCCGTTACTGCTGACTATTACTTTCCTAGACTAAATACCCTGTGTTTAAGAACTGAGTATCACAACTCGGTCTTTGAAGAAGAAATTAAACTTATTGGTGAAAAATACCGTACCAGACAAACTATCATATCGCGTGCTGGTGAACAGTTAATGATTGGTCAATATCTAGAAAAACGCATCTAGACCAATAGAGATGTTTTAGGTTGGTGATTGCAAATAGAATTGTGTAAAAAAGTCTTGTCGTGATCAGAGATGACAGGTGACGGGCTTTGCCGTGAGCGTCAGCAGAACGGTTTTAGGTACTGTGAGCCTAAAAAGCTTACACTTTGTTAGTGTTTGCACAATTTCCAAATCAAAAAAACTCCTTCACAGATAACTTTTTCACCAACCCCTACGTAGGGCTTGCTGTTCGCGTAGCGTGCCGTCAGGCATATAAAGCCAAAAGCCAGATAAATTCAAGGGTAGAAGGTGAAAAATCAGAAAATAGGTGCAAGATATTTATTTGCAGGGGATACTCCCAAAAGCGTGCATTTTGGGTTGAAGAAATCACAAAAATGCGGAATGACGAATAGCTGAAACTATTCCCTATTCCCTACCTCCACGAAAAGACTTTCTCAGCAACCCCTAAGTAGGGCTTGCTGAATAAACATGAAAAGATTACAGGTAAAGGGTTTGAGCCGTTTTTAAGTAAAAAAAGTGCAAGCTTTTACGAGGTGAAAACTTAAAAACCTTGCATTTAATTCCTACTCAAAGGAAAAATCACTCCCATCCAACTCTTGAAACTGTTCCCTGTTCCCTGTTCCCTGTTCCCTGTCTCCACGAAAAGACTTTCTCAGCAACCCCTAAGTATTAAGGTAATAGCTATCAGTTAGCTACTTTACAAACCAACCTGAATACTGATCCTAACGATAGACCAACTATTTGTAGAAATTTGTGAAAATTTTGTAAAGTATTCTCCCAAAAAACTGATTTATATGTCATTATTATGGAGAGAATTAATTCGGCGATTAATGTCTTGTTGTTAGTATTGACAGGCTTTTACTTGTGGTATTTACAGACTGCTCTCCGAAATCTAAATCTCTACAAAGCTGTGATTTTGGGGACATTTTATGTCAGTTTATGTAGGTAATCTTGCTTACCAAGTTACTCAGGAAGATTTGACTCAGGTATTTGCAGAATATGGTTCTGTAAAACGTGTACAAATTCCTACTGATCGGGAAACAGGCCGTGTACGCGGTTTTGCTTTTGTAGAAATGAGTTCAGATGAAGAAGAAACAGCAGCTATTGAGGCACTAGATGGTGCTGAATGGATGGGACGCGGCTTAAAAGTTAACAAAGCCAAGCCTAAAGAATCCCGTAGTGGTGGTGGATATGGTGGTGGACGCGGCCGCTATTAAATCTGATGCTCTGATAAACACTTAAACTATAATTAATAAAAGTAACCCAACCGAAAGCGGAATGGGTTACTTTTTTATTAGTTATCAGTTATCAGTCATCCCTATTATATCATAATTAATTTAATTGTCCAATTTAATTATTTAAGTTTAAAACATCTTCCTCAAAAGTGAAAAGTCCAACTATTTCTGAGGGGCAGGCAATATGCCTACACCACAGGAATAGACACAAGCATAAGTTAGTAGTGACTCGCTGATTTACGATGATGCACAGCAGTAACACCTTCTTGGTTTAACACATTTCCATCATCTACAGTGGCATAAACCAACCAATGATCACCCACTTCCATACGGTTTTTTACTGTACACTCCAAGTAAGCTAAAGCACCATTTAAAATCACACCACCATTATTGGCTTCTGTGATATCTAAGCCTTGAAATCTATCTTGTCCAGGGGCGTAAACCTTCATAAAATGTTTACGTATTTCCCGCCCTTCAGCTAAGATATTAACAACAAAATTATTACCTGAGTGGGTTAAGTTTTCCATCGCCCGATCCTTAGCAACTGCAATGGTTAAACCAGGTGGGTTAAAACTTGCTTGTGTCACCCAAGATGCTAACATCCCGGTTTTTAATTCTCCTTGGGTAGCTGTCACCACACACAAAGAACCAACTATTCTACCTACAGCTTGTTCTACATTGGTTGCAGGTTGTCTAGCAACAACGGTTTTCTTAGCAGCGCGTTTTAATGCCTGGGCAAAATCTGTACCTGCTTCCTCACAGGTTTGTAAAGTAACTTCATCGGGTTTAAATTTGACGCGGATGGGTTCAAACCCAAATCTGTAACCTGCATCTTTGAGTTTATTTTCAATCAGATCAACTGCTTCCCCACTCCAACCGAATGAACCAAAAACACCAGCTAACTGGTTATTAGTAGCACTAGATAAGACAATACCTAAAGCGGTTTGTACGGGGGTGGGTGCATGGCCTCCTAGAGTGGGTGAACCAATGACAAAACCGGCGGATCTTTCTACAGCGGCTTTTATTTCTTCTGGGGCGGCAAATTCGCAGTTAATTGATTCTACACTGACTCCTGTTTTAGTAATACCACGGGCGATCGCCTGGGCTAAAGTTGCAGTATTTCCATAGGCAGAAGCATAAATTAAAGCTACACTCATGTCAGCGTTAGTTTGCTGCTTGATCCATTGTTTGTAGGAGTCTGTCAGTTCTTGTAAAGCGTATCTCACTAATGGACCATGACCGGGAGCATATAACCTGACGGGTAAATTGGCAAATTTTTCTAAAGCGGTTTCTGCTTGTCTTGCATGGGGAGCAACTAAACAGTCAAAATAATAACGGCGATCTTCGTTAAATGCTTCCCAACCTTCATCAAATACCTGATCACCGCAAATGTGCGCTCCAAATAATTTATCAGTGAATAAAATTTGTGTTTGGGGATCATAGGTACACAGTTCATCAGCGTAACGAGGGTTAGGTGCGGGAATAAATTGTAAATTATGTCCTTGACCTAAATCTAAATTTTCTTCACCGCGCATTACCAAAATTGGTAGTTCTTCATTTTCTAAAGCTGTGCGTAAATTGATCGCTCCTGGGTTAGAACAAACAAAGGTAATTTGGGGAGCAATTTCTCTTAATGCTTTTAAAGTTGTTGCTCGGTTGGGGTTAACATGACCAATAATTAAATAATCAATTTTTTTGACATCTATTCTTTGTTGTAAAGCCTGTAAATAAATTTCTGTAAAAGTTTCTCCTGGTGGATCAATGACAGCAATTTTATCACCTTGAATAATGAATGAATTTGCTGTTGTCCCTTTCGCTAAAGCATATTCAATTTCAAATCTTAATCTTGCCCAACTGCGGGATCTTAATATCGTTGTATTTGTGCCAATTGGTAATATTTGGACATCACGGGGTTTAATATTTTCTGATAATTCTGACATTATTTAATCTCCTATTGTTATTCTTTAATGTTGTTATTGTGGGAAGTATTTTGCATATTTTAATTGAATATTCTCCAGAAATAAAAGTTGATAATAATGAAGGTAATTCATAATCCATAATTTAAAACTAATTAAATTACGAATTACGAATTACGAATTAATAGTGATTACCAACTTTCCGATGATGTACTGCTGTTAATGATTCGGGTTTGGAGACTCTACCAGCGTAAACTGTGCTATAGACCGCCCAATGATCGCCGCAGTCCATCCGACTCATTACTTCACATTCCATGTATGCTAAAGCATCACTTAAAATGGGTGATCCATTTTCTGAGGCTTGGGTTTTTACTCCTTCAAAACGATCTGCACCAGGGGCAAATCTTTTTAAGAAGTGTTTCATTAATGCTTGATAATTGCCCTCTTCTAAGACATTGAGAACAAAGCGATCGCCAACTTGCAATAATGATTCAATTGCCCGATCTTTAGCTACTGCAATGGAAAAACCCAAGGGTTTAAAACTTGCTTGACTTACCCAAGAAGCTAACATCGCACTGGAAGCATCACCTTTTTTCGCTGTGATGATATATAAACCACCGCTAATTCTCCCTAGTGCTTTATCTAAGTCAGCATCTAGGGATTTCATAGCTTTGATATTTTTCTCTTTTGTTACCAGTTGTCCTAAGTCTGTTCCCGCTTCTTCGCATCTTTGATAAGTATTTTCGGTAGGTGCTTCCCGAATTTCAATTACAGGAAAAGCAACTTTTAAACCTAGAGAACGGAATTTATTGAGTAAGGGATAGGTTGGTTCATCGTCACCACCACCGGTTTCAAAAATACCCACCGTTTGTTTTTCATTAACTGAACCTAAGACTGTACTCAAGGCTGCTTGAATTTGGGCATTAACAGCAACAGGAGTCATACCTAAAACGATGCCTTTACAACGTCCTACAAGCTCCCTTAACTCCTGTAAATCAATTGCTCCCCCCAAATCAACCATTTCTACAGCTACACCTGTTTTCACGATACCTTTGGTGAGGGACTGAGCTAGGTGATCGCTGTAACCATATTCAGAAACGTAAAATACCCCTACTACTGTTTCTGCTTTGGTTTGGTTTTGACTCCAGTCTTTGTAACGTCCGATCAGTTCATCAACGTGATGAGATAGTAACGGTCCGTGTCCAGTAGCTACCATTTTGATGGTTTTTAATTCTGCCATTCGTTTTAATGCAGATAGTACGGATCTGGCATTGGGACCCATTAAGCAGTCGTAGTAGTATCTAAAGTCTTTTTCTATTTCTGGGAGGTTGTCATCAAAGGTGAGATCGGAACAGTAGTGCATTCCGAAAGCATCACAGGTGTACAGTATTTGAGTTTTGTGATCAAAGCTGAAAATTGTATCAGGCCAGTGTAAGTTAGGTGCAATCACAAATTCAAACTCATGACCATTACCTAAGTCGAGGCGATCGCCATTTTTTACTATCCGACTTTTAAAAGGTTGATGTACTAAATTCTCTAAAAATTGAATTGCAACTTTAGAAGCTACAACGGTAATATCAGGAGCTTTTTGTAGTAAGTCTTTAACTAAACCGCTGTGATCTGGTTCAGTGTGACTGATAATTAAATAATCAATATCTTGGGGATTGATTAAACCTGTTAATGTATCAAAATATAGTTGACGGAACTTTTCATGGGATGTATCCACCAGAGCGGTTTTTTCACCACGAATCAGAAAAGAATTATAGGTTGTACCGTTTTGCAGTCCAAACTCAATATCAAAGCGATCGCGGTCCCAGTCCAAAGAACGAATAGCTGTGGTATTCTGATCAATCTCTACAGTCTGTATAGTTAAACGTTTTGCTGGGGTTGGGTTTCCCTGTCCATCATTTCTATCGGTGAGCAATACCATAAACTCCCCTCCTGGATAAAATTGAGTATTTATTCCTCTCCCTCTATTGTGACACGGCTTGAATATAACTTTTTCTTAAAAAACCTATCATTCAATTAAGAAACTTAAAACTATGAAACATAATAACTTTAAAGAAACTAATCACCCTTGGTTGGCCTTAATGGTGGGTAACTCTCATTTACATTGGGCTTTGTTTGTTAATAATACCATTGATACAGCATGGGATACAGAACATCTATCTGCATCTGAGATCGCACATTTAGCCCAGACTAACACTCTTCCCCTTTCTTCATCATCTTCCTGTCCCATGTTCCTCTCTCCCAGAATACCTATTACCCTGGCTTTAGCTTCTGTAGTTCCTAGCCAAACATACATTTGGCAAACTTATCCCAATATTCGCGTAATTACACTTAATCAGATACCAATAACAGGAATATATCCCAGTTTAGGTATAGATAGAGCTTTAGCTGTAGTTGGAGCAGGTAGAAATTATGGTTTTCCGGTTTTAGTAATTGACGCAGGAACAGCTTTAACTTTCACAGGTGCAGACGCAAATCAAAATTTAGTAGGTGGTGCAATTTTACCAGGTTTGGGTTTACAATTTACCAGTTTAGGACAAAAAACCGGACAGTTGCCATTATTAAAAGTTGGGGAAATTCAGGAATTACCACCAAGATTTGCATTAGATACAAAATCAGCTATTGAAAGCGGAGTAATTTACACTTTATTGGCAGGAATTAAGGATTTTATCGCTCATTGGTTGTTGTTATTTACTGATAGTCAAATTGCTATTACAGGTGGTGATGGTGAATTTTTGGTAATTTATTTAAAACAGCATTATTCAGAAATTGGAGAGCGGATAATTTTAGATCAGAATTTGATATTTTGGGGAATGCGAGAAATAATTATGATCAATCAGGATTAACCAATCTAAAATTTATGCAATTTTATGTTTAACAAATGAGAATAAAGAGAAAAATCAGTTATAATAAGAATGTAACTTTACACAAAATAAAAATATGAATAAAACGTTAATAATTGATGTTGTTATGAAGCAATTAGAAGCTCTATCCATAGAAGAACTACTAGATGTTAGGGCAAAAGTTGATGCTTTGATTCAAAATAAAACATCCTTTGTATATCAAGATAAATCTGGCTTCAGTTCTACACCGAATGCTATTTACTATTATAAAGGTAACGGGCAACCTATCTCATCTGAGATGGGAATTACTTTTGAAATAAAACCTGTCAGCAGTCCAAAACCAGAAAATAACAATTCATTAGGAAAAATCATAGAAATTATAGATGAATGGATGGCTGATGAATCAGATTATGATCAAGAAACCTATCCTCAAATCGAAGCAGCTTTAAATCAAAATAGGGTTTCACTGTAGCTGCAAACATGAGTGAAATGACATTACCGTTTATCCCAGCGCCGCAAATATCTTGTCTGAATCAGACTAATGACTAATGACTAATGACTAATTATGCCAAAGTTGTTAAACCTTGCAAATAATCTTCCAACTGTCGAGCATGATCATGAGACATTTTAGGTTGTGGTAAAGTGCTAAGTTCAAAAGATTGAATATCTAAAACTTCTAAATCATCACCTATAATCATTTCTCCTGTAACTTCTGCTTCCACCACAATACAAATAGAATGAATTCTGGGATCTCGATCTGGTGCAGAATAAACACCAACCAAACGCCGAATTTTTAATAATTCCAAACCCGTTTCTTCCATTAATTCCCGTTTTACTGCTGTGGGAATATCTTCACCCCAATCTACCATACCACCAGGTAAAGACCAACAACCATCATCACTACGTCGCACTAAAACAATACGTCCATCAGGTAACACAGGAATTATACTTGTACCAGTAATAGGATGACGAAAAATTAACCCTAAAACTGTTTGGCATAAGTGCCATAAACTGCGAGGATATTTAACCAATGAAGTGAAAAAAGTAAGAATATTCAAGGTAAAACTTTTGGATTGGTGTAGTTTTTTGTTTTTTATAATTGAATCCCACTGCATAGAAATGTAATTAACAAAATAGCCTGAAAGTTGTGTTTTATACAAATCTACAAAGTGGATAAAATATAATTCTCAGCTTTTTTGAGAATCAACAAATTTTAACATCTGCCTTGATGAACAGTCAGTAGGCCAAGGGTACAAAAGCAGAAAAATTAACTTCTACAATAAAAGAACAGGGAACGGGGAACAGAAAACAGTAATAACTGCTAACCGATAACTGATAACTGATAACTGTAGATAAGGAGTGTGCGAAAAAGTAGTACAGTGAAAAATGGATTTAGTAGCGTTAGCATCTTGACAAAATCACCTGTGCGAAAAATTATTATTGCCGGTAACTGGAAAATGTTTAAAACCCAGGCAGAAACCGCAGAATTTCTAGGCGGGTTTTTGCCTCATCTGGAGGCCACACCTTCAGCAAGAGAAGTAGTATTATGTCCTCCCTTTACTGACTTGGGTATCATGTCCCAATCTTTACACGGTAGCCGTGTGAACTTGGGCGCTCAAAATGTTCATTGGGAAGAGAATGGAGCATACACTGGAGAAATAGCCGCTCCCATGCTTACAGAATTAAGTGTGAGGTATGTCATTGTTGGCCATAGTGAAAGAAGGCAATATTTTGGTGAGACAGATGCAACAGTAAATTTGCGTCTCAAAGCTGCTCAGAAACATGGACTCACCCCCATTCTCTGTGTTGGTGAAACCAAAGAACAAAGGGATGCGGGAGAAACTGAAAAATTGATTAGCTCCCAGTTAGAGAAAGGTTTAGTGGATGTAGATCAAACTAACCTGATTATTGCCTATGAACCAATCTGGGCTATTGGTACTGGTGACACCTGTGAGGCCACAGAAGCAAACCGAGTCATAGGTTTAATTCGTTCTCAATTAACTAATCCTCATGTCACTATTCAATATGGCGGTTCAGTAAAACCGAATAATATTGATGAAATTATGGCTCAACCAGAAATTGATGGCGCTCTTGTGGGGGGTGCAAGTCTGGAAGCTGATAGTTTCGCTCGAATAGTCAATTATCAATAACTAAGGCAAAAGGCAAAAGGCAAAAGGCAAAATTTGGTTAAATTTGCTTAAATTTGGTTAAATTTTCCATGCCACAATGCCTTATGCTTATTTTTTTGTAAAAAATGTCACATCTATTAAAAATTAGAGAAAACTTTTTCCATTGGGGACAAAAAACTTACATCATGGGGGTTTTAAATGTCACCCCTGATAGTTTTAGTGATGGTGGATTATTTAACAACACCACCGCAGCTTTAAATCAAGCCCAAGCAATGGTAGCGGCTGGGGTAGATATCATTGATGTTGGTGGCCAGTCCACCAGGCCAGGAGCGGAACAAATTACCCTTACAGAAGAACTGGATCGGGTATTGTCAGTTTTACAAGTCATTAGACCAAAAGTTCAAATTCCCATTTCCGTAGATACAACTAGGTCAGAAGTTGCAAAAGCAGCAATAGCAGCGGGAGCAGATATAGTTAATGATATTTCTGGGGGTACATTTGATGAGGAAATGTTATCAACTGTTGGCAAATTAAATGTACCAATTATGTTGATGCACATTCGCGGTACTCCCCAAACTATGCAGCAATTGACAGATTATCAAGATTTAATGGGTGAAATTGCTAATTTTTTATCTCAACAAATAAAAGCCGCTATTGCTGCTGGTATTTCCCAGGATAAAATCATCATTGATCCAGGTATTGGCTTTGCTAAAAACTTCGAGCAAAATTTAGAAATTATTCGCCAATTACCACAATTAAAAACATTAAAATGCCCCATTTTAGTAGGAGCATCCCGGAAAAGTTTTATCGGCAAAATTTTAAATCAGCCAGAACCTAAAGCCAGAGTGTGGGGAACAGCTGCGGCCTGTTGTGCAGCTATTTCTTACGGTGCTGATATTCTCAGAGTTCATGATGTAGCAGAAATGCGAGATGTGGCTTTAGTTGCTGATGCCATTTATCGGCAGAAATAACCAAAAAAATAACCAAAAAGAAAAAGGGTAAAAGTTCATTGACCTTTACCCTTTTCAAATTAGCTATATTTTGGGGTTGCTGAAAAAGTCTTTCCGTGAAGGCAGGGAACAGGGAACAGGGAACAGGGAACAGTTTCAAGAGTTGGATGGGAGCGATTTTTCCTTTGCATCAAACTTAAATGCAAGGTTTTTAAGTTTCCACCCCGTAAAAGCTTGCACTTTTTTGATTTAAAAACGGCTCAAACCCTTTACCTGTAATCTTTTTATGTTTATTCAGCAAACCCTATTTTGAGATTAATCTTCAAAATCATCATCATCATCATCATCTACATAATCTTCTTCTTCTTCTTCTTCAATAGCTGATATAACTTCATCAGCAATTAAATCATCATCATCCAAGAAAGAAGACCTTTCATTTGATCTACCGCCATAAGTACCACCATCTAGATCAGGAGTATCTAGACTGTACAACTTAGCAGTACGGTCATCGAGAACCATCTCTAAAGGATCATCAACCTCGTCTAGAATTCCAGAACCCAAGTCAGCACTATAATCTTCAATGGTGCTAGTTTCTTCGTAGGTGTTGTAACCAGTACCTGCGGGAATCAAACGCCCAATAATCACATTTTCCTTCAAACCACGCAACCAGTCAGACTTACCCTCAATGGCTGCTTCCGTTAACACCCTAGTAGTTTCCTGGAACGAAGCCGCAGAAATGAAACTATCGGTATTCAAGGATGCCTTAGTAATCCCCAACAACACGGGGGTATACTCAGCCCTCGCCCCACCGGTAATGGACATGGCTTCGTTCACCTGTTCCACCTGGCGCAGTTCCACCAACTCACCCGGCAACATGGTAGTATCCCCACCATCATCAATGCGGACTTTGTTGGTCATCTGCCGCACAATCACTTCAATGTGTTTATCAGAAATATCAATTCCTTGGGACTGATACACCATCTGTACCTCATTCACCAAGAAACTTTGTACTTTCTGCAAAGCATGACTAGCACAGGCATAGGTCCCTTCATCTGAACCCAAACTGAAGAAAATCTCTAATATCTCATGGGGGTTAGAGGGTCCATCGGTCAATGGTTGCCCAGCATTTACATGAGAACCATCAGCCACTATCAGGTTTTGCCCTGGTCCAAGGGGATAGTCAATTACCGCTCCACCAGTTTCAATCACCTTAATGCTGTAAGCATCTCTACCAATGGTCTCATCCCCTTCCCCATAGACAACCTTCACTTCCCCAGAATTCCGAGATAAAATACAGGCTTCCTTGGGTTTACGAGCCTCTAACAACTCTTCAATTCTCGGTAAACCTTGGATAATGTCCCCAGTTTTTGCCCGCTCAAACACCAACAACACCAAATTATCACCCCGTTGCACCAAGTCCCCATCTTCAATCTGCAACACCGCACCAGGACTGACTCGGTAAGGACGACCAGTACGCAAGGTGACGGAATAGGAAGCAGGGGAAGCAGGGGAAGCAGGGGAAGCAGGGGAAGC
>RDXV01000011.1 GCA_004292695.1 Nostocales cyanobacterium
CAGTTGACAGTTGACAGTTGACAGTTGACAGTTGACAGTTGACAGTTGACAGTTGACAGTTGACAGTTGACAGTTGACAGTTGACAGTTGACAGTTGACTGGGTAAAAATATGTTCCCCCATCACCCCATCACCCCATCACCCCATCACCCCATCACCCCATCAACTTAAACCTTACTAAAATTTCTCATCTTCAAAGCTTCCCGTGCTTGTTCTCTGTCATCAAAATGGATTTTTTCAGTTCCCAAAATTTGATAATCTTCGTGTCCCTTACCTGCCAATAGTACACCATCGCCGGGTTTAGCTTCTAAAATAGCCTTACGAATAGCAGCAGCGCGATCGCAAATTACCATTGGTTTAATATTATCTGGAATCCCCGCCAAAATATCCTCTAAAATCTGATCAGGGTTTTCTGTACGGGGGTTGTCAGAAGTTACCACCGCTATATCTGCTAATTCTGCGGCAATTCTACCCATTTTTGGGCGTTTTGTTCGGTCTCTGTCTCCTCCACAACCAAACACACAAATCATTCTACCTGGTATAAACGGACGAGACGCTTTCAGTAAATTTTCTAAACTATCAGGAGTATGGGCATAGTCCACAATCACGCTAATATCTTGATTATCGCTAATTCTTACCCGTTCCATTCTGCCAGGAACACCAGGGAAATCAAGTATAGATTTTGCTACAACCTGTAAATTTACACCCAAATGTAAAACCGCACCCACAGCAGCTAAAAGATTTTCTAAATTATATTGTCCCACCAAAGGAGAAGTAAAAGCCACATCACCTTGAGGAGTGTGTAAAATACCACTCACACCATTAGGATGATAACTTAAACCACTCATCCAAAAATCTGCATGATTATTATTAACACTATAAGTCCAAACCCGATCCTTACCTAAACCAGAAATTAAACGCTTACCATATTCATCATCAGCATTAATAACCGCCTTACCTTGGAGATAGTCAGGATTAAATAATAAAGCCTTAGCCCCAAAATAATCCTCCATATCCTTGTGATAGTCAAGATGATCCTGAGTAAGATTAGTAAAAACAGACACCTCAAACGGACAACCCAAAACCCGATCTTGAGCTAAAGCGTGGGAACTAACCTCCATCACCCCAAACTCACACCCAGCAGCAACAGCATGAGCTAAATTTTGTTGTAAGTCCACAGGAAAAGGAGTAGTAAAAGCAGCAGTTTGGGAAAAACCAGGCCAGCGAGTATAAAGAGTTCCTAACAAAGCCGTTGCTAAATTAGCTTTCGTGAGAAAATATTCAATTAGGTGAGTAGTTGTAGTTTTACCATTCGTGCCGGTAACACCCACCATTTTTAACTTTTGGCCAGGATAACCATAAAAAGCAGCAGCAACTTGAGCGCAAACCCTATTCAAATCAGTGGTACTAATAACCACATCAGCAGCACCAGGGGATTTTTTAGCTATAGCATCCTGAGAGACAATAGCAGCAACCGCACCAGCAGCTAAAGCGCTAGGCCAGAACTCACCCCCATCAACTCTAGTACCGGGAATACCGATAAACAAATCTCCCACACCGCAAGCATGAGAATTAGTTTGAATACCCTTAACCTCAATATCCCCAACATTTGGGTATTCCAAACCATCAACAACCGCCAACAAATCCCGTAATTTCATATATCAAACCTCAATACAAGATAACCTTGGGCTTATTCTGCAATATTTTTTTCTGTATTGGGAAGATATCTTAATAGTAATTGTTCCAATTGCTTGACATTAGCACGGGGAGAAGGACGGGGTATAGGTTGTAACTCCTGTATATTCCCTTGTATCTTCTCTGTGTCCTCTGTGTCTCTGTGGTTCGATAAAAACAACACCGGAATTTCATACTGATAAGCATTAAACCAATCTTCACGAGTTGTAATATCTCGAATTTCCAAATCAAAAGCAATACTCGTTATTTGTTCTAACTTTTCTTGTAACCCTTCACAGAGATGACAACCGGGTTTACTGTAGAGGATAATTTTCATAATGTTAATAATTGGTGATCTTGAATTATTTTAACCCTGAACTAGCATTATCTAAATTATTTGAATATTACTTAAATATAAACGTTCATCTTTCATAATGGTATAGCTTCACTTAATACTTTCTCTTTAATTAAATCATGTAAATGCTGAGGTTCAGCAATATCTACTTTGCGACCTAACAATGCTGCCAAATCCTGAGTTAATGCGATATAATCAAATAAACTACAATGTGGTTCTAGTTCCAATAAAAAATCTACATCACTATCTGGTGTTGCTTCACCTCTAGCAACTGAACCAAAAATCCGTAGATTATAAGCACCATATTTATTGGCAATTTTTAATATTTCTTCACGAAATGGAAGTAATACTTCTTTAATTCCCATAACATCATTTATTAAAATTACTACTTATATTGTAACCTAAAATCACGCCCAGATCCCCGACTTCTTTTTTAATCTTGTCGGTAAATGATAAATTAATTGGAGAAGTCGGGGATCTAATATCATCAGGGTTTAGCAATGCTAATGTCAGAATATTCCTCAAAAACCCCTTGACATTTTTCTAGTTTAGGTTATCATAGTATTATAATGGTAATCCGTGTCGCCATATAATATCGGATTTAAAAATCACAGAGTTATAAACAACAATCAATATTAAAAATCCTGGGACAAAAAAATATAAAATCCTTAAATCCTGTAAATCTTCAAATCTTGGAAATCCTGATTCAGACAAATAAAATCATCAATGTTATTTTACATTGTTGTGAGTCAGAGACTCATTTATTACATTCCTAGTCAGAGACTAGGAACGAGGATTTTTAATTTTAAGTTTTTAATTTTAAGTTTTTAATTTTTAACTTTATTTGCATTCACCGGTCAAAATTAACTTCTGACTCCTGACTCCTGATTCCTGACTCCTCATTTCTTTAGTTTATATAAAATCACATCTAACTTATCCAAATACCTTTCTAAGATAGAAATAGCGGCTACTCATTACGAATGATAGTCCTAGATAAACATGACCTTACAATAAAATTCCAGGAAGTAACAAAAATGACTCAAGTATCAGAACCATTAGATTTATCTACAGACAAAACCCTAGACCGTGATTGTACAACCTTATCCCGTCATGTTCTCCAACAACTGCAAAGTTTTGGTCCCGATGCCCAAGATTTGAGTGCATTAATGAATAGAATTGCCTTAGCAGGTAAATTAATTGCTCGTCATTTCAGCCGCGCAGGATTAATGGAAGACGTGCTAGGATTTACCGGAGACGTAAACGTTCAAGGTGAATCAGTGAAAAAAATGGACGTTTACGCCAATGAAGTCTTTATTTCCGTCTTCAAGCAAAGTGGGTTAGTTTGTCGCCTCGCATCCGAGGAAATGGAAAAACCCTACTACATCCCGGAAAACTGCCCAATTGGACGTTACACCTTATTATATGACCCCATAGATGGATCATCGAATACAGATATTAACCTGAGTTTAGGTTCAATATTTTCTATCCGACAACAGGAGGGAACAGACTTAGATGGTGAAGCGAAAGACCTATTAAATCATGGCAGAAAACAACTAGCAGCGGGTTACATTCTCTATGGTCCCAGCACAATGCTAGTTTACAGCATCGGTAAAGGTGTACATTTCTTTACCCTTGATCCCAGTTTAGGGGAATTTATTCTCACAGAAGAAAACGTGAAAATTCCTGATCATGGGGCGGTTTATAGCGTTAATGAGGGTAATTTTTGGCAGTGGGATGAGTCATACAGGGAGTATATCCGCTATGTGCATCGTACAGAAGGATACACAGCCCGATATAGTGGGGCGATGGTGAGTGATATTCACAGAACCTTAGTTCAAGGTGGAGTATTTCTTTATCCTGGAACATTAAAAAAACCAGAAGGTAAACTAAGATTGCTCTATGAATCTGCACCCTTAGCATTTTTAATAGAACAAGCTGGTGGCCGTGCTACTACCGGAACAGAAGAAATTTTAGATGTAGTACCAAAACAGTTACATCAACGGACACCTTTAATTATTGGTAGTAAGGAAGATGTAGCAAAAGTAGAATCTTTTTTGAAAAAAAATGATTAAACTAAATAGCAATTTTGCAGATGTAATTAACCATGAATAAAGTTGTTTGAGTTTTGGATGATAAAACTTAAAAAAACCTAACATTGGCATCAATCATCATCTAAGAATGTCAGAACTACTGGTAGAGGAGATTGATCAATTTAGTTTAATAGTTAATCAATCTTTCCAGTCCTTAATGAACTCTTTAAACCAGAGAGTTAAGGTATTGTCACCAGTATAGGGAACAGGGAACAGGGAACAGGGAACAGCTAAAATTCTTCCCATCTCGCCCTCCTTTCTTCCTTTCTGTCACCTGTCACCTGTCACCTATCCCCCAATCTAAAATCCAAAATCTAAAATCTAAAATCCTTATGGTCAGTTTGTTAGAAAATCCCTTGCGGGTTGGTTTACAACAACAGGGGATGGCTGAACCCCAAATTATTGTTATTTTCGGTGCGTCCGGTGATTTAACCTGGCGTAAACTCGTACCTGCATTATTTAAACTGCGTCGAGAAAGACGCATTCCCCCAGAAACTACCATTGTGGGTGTTGCTCGTCGTGACTGGAGTCATGATTATTTCCGGGAACAGATGGAAAAGGGGATGAAAGAAGCTCATCCTAAAGTTGAATTAGGAGAACTTTGGCAAGATTTTTCTAAGGGTTTATTTTACTGTTCTGGTGATATTGACAACCCAGAAAGTTACCAAAAACTGAAAAATTTCCTAGCTGAACTTGACCCGAAACGGGGAACAAGAGGAAATCGGATGTTTTACCTTTCTGTTGCTCCCAATTTCTTCCCCGAAGCAATTAAACAACTGGGTGGGGCGGGAATGTTAGACGATGCTGATAAAAGCCGTCTAGTGATTGAAAAACCCTTTGGGCGTGATTTAGCATCTGCACAAAGTTTAAACCAAGTGGTGCAGAAGGTTTGTAAAGAAAACCAAGTTTACCGCATTGACCACTATCTGGGTAAGGAAACTGTCCAAAACCTGTTAGTGTTCCGGTTTGCTAATGCCATTTTTGAGCCTTTATGGAATCGGCAATTTGTAGACCATGTACAAATCACTGTAGCGGAAACTGTGGGTGTAGAAGACCGGGCAGGATATTATGAAAAGTCCGGTGCGTTGCGGGATATGCTACAAAACCACCTCATGCAGTTGTATTGTTTAACTGCAATGGAAGCACCCAATTCTATGGATGCTGACAGTATTCGGACAGAAAAAGTAAAAGTATTACAAGCGACTCGGTTAGCTGATGTCAATAATCTTTCTCGTTCTGCTATTCGTGGACAATATAGCGCGGGTTGGATGAAGGGTGAACAAGTTTCCGGTTATCGTCAAGAACCAGGTGTTGACCCCAATTCTACTACGCCTACCTATGTGGCAATGAAGTTTATTGTTGATAACTGGCGTTGGCAAGGTGTCCCTTTTTATCTGCGGACAGGAAAGCGGATGCCGAAAAAGGTCAGTGAGATTTCTATTCATTTCCGGGAAGTTCCTTCGAGAATGTTTCCCTCTGCTGCATTACAAGCGAACGCCAATATTTTGACATTACGGATACAACCCAATGAGGGTATTTCTCTAAGGTTTGATGTGAAAATGCCCGGTGGAGATTTCCGTACCCGTTCTGTGGATATGGACTTTACCTATGGTTCGTTTGGAATTGAGGCTACATCTGATGCCTATGACCGCCTATTTTTAGATTGTATGATGGGCGACCAAACTTTATTTACCCGTTCTGACGAAGTGGAAGCGGCTTGGCGTGTAGTTACTCCTGCGTTGTCTGTGTGGGATTTACCGGCAGATCCTGCAACTGTTCCTGAGTATGAAGCGGGTACATGGGAACCAGCAGAAGCAGAATTATTAATCAACCAAGACGGCCGTCGTTGGCGCAGACTCTAAAGGGTGATGGGGTGATGGATGGGGAGGTAGGGGAAGCAGGGGAAGCAGGGGAAGCACAATTAATTAGTTGTTTATTCTTTAATTCTTCTTTCTCTTGCCTCTTGCCTCTTGCCTCTTGCCTCTTCCTGTTCCCTATTCCCTATTCCCTATTCCCTATTCCCTATTCAACTATCAACTATCAACTATCAACTATCAACTATCAACTATCCACTATGGTAACTGAAGCTTCTACAATTTATTCTCTCCAAGCCCCTAAAGATGTGTGTTTGACTGATATTGAAAACGAACTCAGTCAAATTTGGCAAAGTTACGGTATTCAAGGGGAAGATGGCGGTTTACCTGCTGCTACCCGTGCTGCAACTTTTACTCTGGTGGTTTATGAACCGGAGGAAACTCAGTATTTATTGGCTGCTACTGGTTTATATAATGGTCCAATTGATGGGATTTTAGGACCACAAACCCAAGTCGCTCTTAGGGAATTACAGAAAAAACACGGACTCCCAGAAACGGGTACTCCTACACCGGAAACTATTACTGCTCTACGGGCTGATTATTTTAAACTCCAGCACAGTGGGGAACGTGGTGATAGTCATGGGGCGGCGATGGGCTATACTTACAGTCCTACCAGTCCTACAATTGCTGATGAAATTGCCCTGCGTAACCCTTGCCGGATTATTGCTTTGTGTCCCATTGCCGGGGAAGATGAGGGTGTGAAGGCGCAGGTTTCGGCTTATTGTCCAATTCAAAAGCAGTCTTCTAGTACATTAATTTGCTGTGAATATATTACCTTAACTGGTACTGCTGCGGCTTTGGAACGTATTGGTGGCATGATTCCGGCTTTGTTAATTGGTGGTTTGCCTAAGTTTTTATGGTGGAAGGCTACTCCTGATTCTCAAAATCCTTTGTTTAAGAGGTTGGCGGCTGTTTGTAATAATGTGATTGTTGATTCTTGTAATTTTAATGCTCCTGAAAGTGATTTGTTAACTTTGCAAGATTTGGCGGATACTGGTGTTCCTTTGGCGGATTTGAATTGGCGGCGTTTATCTGCATGGCAGGAGTTAACAGCTGAAGCTTATGATCCTCCTCAACGTCGTGCAGCTTTGAGGGAGGTTGATAGGGTAACTATTGATTATGAAAAGGGTAATGCTGCCCAGGCTTTGTTGTATTTGGGTTGGTTAGCTAGTCGTTTGGAGTGGCAACCTGTTTCTTATCAGAAAGATTCTGGTGATTATGATATTACCAAGATTGTTTTTGTGGCGAAAGATCAAAGACAAATTGAGGCTGAGTTGGCTGGTGTGCCGGTTGCTGATATTGGGGAAATTGTTGGTGATTTGATTGCTTTGCGGTTGAGTTCTACTAATCCTCAAGCTAATTGTGGGACTCTTATTTGTACTGAAACTGGCGGTTGTATGCGGATGGAAACTCAAGGTGGCGCTCAGTCTGCTGGGTTGTTTCAACAAGTTAGTTCTCTTTCTGAACAAAAGCCGGAAATTTTGTTAAGTCAACAGGTGCAACGTTGGGGTCGTGAGGCTCTTTTTGAGGAGAGTTTGGCGGTGATTACTAAGTGTATTAAGTTGGGTTAGTTTGTGTTTTTAGATCCCCGACTTCTGATGATGATCTCTCTTTTTTGGTGAGGTTTATTAAAGAAGTCGGGGATCTTTTTTTGTCTGATAGCGAAGCGTGGCGTAGCCATATCAGGATTTTCAGGATTTTCAGGATTTTATTTTTATTGAACCACGAAGGCGCGAAGAACACGAAGGAAGAGAGGAAGAAGAGAATAAGAGAAATGTTTAGATATATGCACCACTTTTTACTCCTGACTCCTGCTGTAAAATATGCTATTATAAACGATAATTTTTGTGTTATTAATTATGGTTTAAAAAATTGTTGCTGAACCTATACCATTAGAAACTACTAAAGATGGTGTGGTTGTTATTCGTAATAGTCGGGTGACTTTAGATACGATTGTTGCTGTTTTTAATCAAGGGGTAACTGCTGAAGAAATAGCTTATCGTTATCCATCTTTGATGCTTGCTGATGTTTATGCTGCTATTGCTTTTTATCTACATCATCAAGAGGATGTTGATAGTTATTTAAAACAAAGACAGCAGCAAAAACAAGAGGTTAGGCAAATAAATGAGAGTCGTTTTAATGCTCAAGATTTGCGAAATAGATTACTTTCTCGTCAAGCAAGTCAGAAGGTATGTTAAAGTTTTTAGCCGATGAGAATTTTGATAATACGATTTTTATAACTGTTTTTGGATAATTGATTAATCTCCTTTTAACTGTTCATCTAATCTTTTTAATCGTGGTATTATCCATCTATCATACCAATAATTAATTAACTCATCTTTGTGAAAATTTTTCCACTGAGGTATATTTGATTCTCCTAAAAGATAATCTTGCCAATTTTCTGCTAATGGACAACTATAATATCCTCTTTGCCAACCAATGCTTAACATATCTTCTGGAAAGCCTAATTCTCTGAGTCCTTTTTTTAAAACCCTCATTTTCCAATTTGGTCCTTGACCAAATTTATAAGTATTGAAAAAATCTTCAGAAACAACTTGTTTAATTAATTCCCAACTTCCATTAGCTGTTATATGTAAATGACTTTGACCTTTTGTATAACCTACAAATTTCCAATTCATTAAGCGATTATATATAGCTGACTTACCAAAAGCTCCTAAAGTATCTATGTATACAAGATGTGCTTGTTTATTTTCTCCAGAAATTAGAGACACTTTATGATCATATTTATTATGAAAAGCTTGTCTAACCTCTGGAAACATCAAGCATAAAGCAATTAATTTTCCACCAAGAATTAAGTTATAAGGCGGTACTGCTCCTAAAATATAAGCAGTCATGCAATTATATAGTCTTTGTAACTTTTGTTCTTTTGTCCAAGTAATATAGTTATCTCTTATACCTAAACCAATTATGGGATCACTTAAACCAAAAATTCCAATTAATTTATCATTGTTTTGATCAAATACTAAAAATCTCATCCTTCTACCATAGCCAGTAGTAACAGGAATTGACCAAAAAGTTGTAGCGTAAGTCCATAATTCCCTTTGTTTTGTATTTTTAACAATTTCTAGGTAAGGATTAATTTTGAGAATATCTACATCTTCAGGTTTAGCTAAATAATCTTTGAATTTATATTCATATTTTAATCCTCCTAAATTAGTATGTTGAGCTAATTGATTTTGCATTGATTTTAAGTCAGTAACAATTAGCTTTTCTAAGTTTGAATCCCAGTCAACACCATACTCTTTTAATTTTTGTAATAGTTCTGTTCTGATTGTATTCAATTGGTCAGGCTTCATGTTTATAGTGTATTTTGATTTAATATATTACCTTGGGATTGTTCTACTAATTTGTTTGCTTCTTTAAATTGGTTAAACTCAGTGAACATTTGAATAAATAATGGTGAACCTGTAAAAGATAAAGGAGAAATAGGACCGAGAAACATAAAAGGATATTGTTTATTACTTTGAGGATCAACAAATGATTTATATAAGCTCAATGCTTGTTTGTCACTGACTAATTCCTCAATTTGCCTATATTCACTACCAGAATTTAAACCATACCCAAAAGCATAAAGTCTAAGCTGTTGGATAATTTCTTTATGCAAAGATGCTATAGTTTGAGTGATAAACATATAGCCTAAACCATATTTTCTGGTTGTTCTAACTCCTTTAATAAAGCTACTTGTTAATTCTGAAATTTCACTATTATCATTGTTTCCAGAGGAAGTTTTCACAAATAAATGAGCTTCATCCAAACAAATTAAACAATTTAACTTTTCATCTTTATCAAAAGCTTTTTCTCCAGCTACTTTCAAAGTGCTACTAATTTCTCTTAAAATCAATGCTTTAATTTCTTCATTATCAGCAAAAGTTGTGCCTTCTCCTTTAATATCTAAAAATACAATAGGTTTAGGTTTATCTGTAGCAGCTTTTTCTACAATATGCCAAAGAGAAGTTCGTTGATGATTTTTACTATCATTCTTTAGAAATAAATCTAATACAGGTTGCCAAATTTCTTCTACTATTTTAAATTCCGTTGGCTCGTTCATTATTGCATCAAGTGTATTTTCAACTCGCTCTCTTTCTTTTTGACCTCCGTAAATTCTGCCTAAAGCATTACTATCATTTCTTAATGATGTTAATGTTCTTATCAATAAGTCACCAGGAGAATTTTCTAATTTTATTTTTAATTGAGATAATAGATTGTTTATAATTATTTTTAGTGCTTCAGCCGCATCTTCTTGGTTACTGGGAGCTTTAATTCCCATATTTTTGTAAAAATCTGTTTTCAGTAATAAAGATGTAAATAGCTTTACAGAATTTTGTTGTGTACCTAATCTTATTTGATCTGTTAAACGATATACTTTAACTTCTCTACCCATTTTTCTTAAAGATTCATGCAATTTAAAAGGTAAATCTGTATCACTTGCAAACTGATTTTGAGGATCAATAAAGATTATACCCATATTTTTATGTCTAGCATATCCTAATAACATATAAGCCGCTAAACCAGATTTCCCTGATCCACTTTTCCCAAAAACACCAATATGATAGGCTTCACCTGCACCTCCTTCTCCTCTATCAAAATGTTTTAACCAAAGAGGCATTTTTACATCAGTGGCATAAGCATGACCTAAATAAATAATTTGATTTTTGTAATGTTCTAAAAGTTTATCTAAAATCTCATCTCGAACTGAAAAAATAGGAGTACCTGTTGCTGGAGAAGTTCCTAATGTTCCTTCGCTAATTTTGCCATCTGGTGCAATACTAAAACAAGCTTGTACATTCAACTTAGCTGTTCTTACATCAGCTTTTTCACTTAAATGAGGAAGTCTACCTTGACGCTTAATAATACCTCTAAAGGTTAAATCTTCATGCCAGCGATTTTTTGTTTCTATTTCGCTAATTTGTCCAATAACAACTAAATGTTCTTGTTCTTGTGGTTGAATAAGACATACTAATTGTCCTAAATTTCTCTTTTTTTCGCTTTTTTGATTAATGTCAATAATAATTTCTGTGGTGTTGCTGGGTGAACCAACGCTACCGATATTAAATTCATCTGATTGGTTATTGAGTAAATCCAGTAAATCCATAGTTTCTCCTAAGTATTAATTAAGTCCTGTAAGATTGGGTAAGTAGCTGAAGAAAATCAGGGTTATCACTAAATTGATATTGTACCACTGCTCGTAGTGCTTCTAAACCTCCACTAATGCTTTTAGCCATCATATCAGCTAAATACTGGGGGTAAGGTTCTTTGATTTCAGTAGAAACAACTTGCTCTTTAACAGCTTTTAATACTTTAGCAAGCTCAATTTCTGTTTTAGCACAGTTTTCCTTGATTTCTATTCTATACGCAGGAGACCACTTATAAGGCTTATAGTAAGTAAAGTATACTTTTTGACTTTTAGGTAAAGCAATAGCTTTATTTAATTCATATTTGATATTATCTCTTTGTCCATCAAAATCGAATTTATTAGAAAGTGAAATATTTAGAGAACTCCAAACCTCTTGTGTCTTAGGAGTTCGACCTACAGGTAAAGGTTTTGTAAACTCATCTGAGTTTAAAATTAATGTCATGATTGTTTTGTCATCAAGTTTTAAGTTAAAATTTTTCAGAACACTTAAACCAATATCTTGTGAAGAATCATATTTAACCATATAAACAACATTAGGATTTGTCATGGTTTTTTTGAGAGAATTAATAACATCAAATTTATTAATTATTTCCCATGTTGCTTGTTGAAAATGAGGTTCATCTAAAGTTGACATACTGGTTAAACTGTTAATTCCAATTACAGGTGTCTGATGAGAACCATCTGCAATTACTACATCATGTGGAGTGTTACTAATTACTAATAATTCTAAAGCTGTCATTGCGCCTCTAGTTACTTTAGGATTACTTTCAGAACTATGAGGAAGTACATCTTGCCAATTTTTATATTGAACTGAACTCCATCTTCGTTTATCCTCTCTGACTAAACCTTCAACACCAACAGCAACAGCAATTAAAGTATCAGCACCGATAGATTTTTCAATAGCTTGTCCTCCATCAACTGCTGCTACAGAAGGACTTGGAGGATTTTCTAAATCACCAACTCTACAAATTAAATCATTATCGTCTAATGTTTGATGTAATGTTTTTCTTTGTTGTTGCAATTCCTCAAACAGTGGTTTAATTTTATCTGCTATTTTGGGCGCATCTTTTAAAATATCCTCCAGAAGTTCATCAGGAAGATTTGCATAACTGTCATTTTGGTTATTGCTCATATTTTGTCTTGTACAGGAACTTATAATATCACTTTCATTAAATCACAACGGGAATTAAATAATATAGAGAATTTACCTAAATTGTGTTACACTTATATTTCTGTAAATGAATAAACATTAAGAAAAATCACGTAATTGTTACTTTAATAAATTCTTCCAGTCATCTTCAGATGACTTTTGTTATGAGACTGGGAATTCATTCCCAGTCGGTTATGGGTGATAAATTAATTGAAAAGCAACAACCCCATTTATTCCTGCTCAAAAAATCCCAAGAAATAATTAATTAACTAAGAATTAATTAAGCAGAAACCAATCTTCTTAACGACTCCGCGCGACGTTTAGCGGTAGCATTATTAGGAGAAAACTTCAAAGCCTCCTCATACATTTGTAGCGCCTGAGCAGTTAATTTCTTTTTCTCGTAAGCATGACCAAGATTATTTAAAGCTACCACATAATCAGGTTTTAACTTCAATGCTTCCTTATACTGTCTAATTGCTAAGTCATATTGTTCCTGAGCAAAATAAACATATCCCAAGCCATTATACACAGGAGCAATATCTTCTTCCCCTTCTTCTTCAGCAGCTTTCAGGGCTTTTTGAAATAAAGAAATTGCCTGGGTAAAAACCTTTTTCTCGGAATAAATACTCCCTAATTCGTAATATTCTTGTACCGTTCCTTTCTCTTGTGTTAACTTATTTTTTAACCGAGAAAGAGAACTTTCTAATTTACGAGTTTTGAAAATTTGACGCAAAACAGCTACACTTGCAAACAGTAGTAATACTACAAAAACGGAAAGATAGATTATTGCTAAGTTGTTATCCATTGGCTACCATGACAAATATTAAATGTGCTTTCTCTCTCTATTTTGTCACTATTCCGAAATAATGAATGATGAATTAGGAGATCAAGGAGATCGAGGAGATCGAGGAGTCAGGAGATCGAGGAGTCAGGATATCAAGGAGTAATGATAAATAAGAATAAAAAACTAATTTTTCTCCCACTCACCCACTCACCCCCTCTCCCCCTCTTCCATCACTCTAGTCCCCAATATTTACAGCGTTCTTTCAACCATCCTGTAACAGTATAACGGGCGATCGCCTCATTCACATTTCTTCTCAAATCATCATACTGTAACCCTTTAGGCATAGTCACTGATAATGGTTGCGTTGATAATTTTGTAGATAAGATTCGATATTCAGAATTTTCTTGCACCCATCCACTTAAAACGCTGATATCACCCGCAAAACCATCAACCTGGTTATTTTCTATCTGTTCCTTTCCCTGACTGTAAGAATTAACTCCAACTAAATCTGCATTAGGTATAAAATATTTGATATAAGATATCGTACTAGAATGGTTCAAAACCCCTATTTTCCGTTGTTTTAAATCTTCAAAGTTTTTAATCTTAGTATTTTTTGTAACTACCGCTGCCCCATCATAATAGTAAGGAACACTGAAACTAACAATTCGTGATCTTGATTCTGTGGCGGTAATTTGGGCGATCGCCAGATCAACTTGATGATTAAAAACCGAGGGCAGGCGATCGCCATTTAACACAGGTTTAAACTTCACAGCATCCGCTTTACCCAACAAATCAGCGGCCAATTTCCTCGCTAAATCAACCTCTAACCCTTGCAAACTACCATTTTCATCTCGAAAACCCAAAGGTCGCAAATTATCCTTAACCGCCACCGTTAAATAGCCACGCTTTTGAATTTCTGGCATGGTTGCAGCAAACGCAACCTGATTTAATTCCCCAAAACTAAGGGAAAACACTAATATCAACGTAGCCGATAATACTAGATTTAAGGCTTTCATCATAGATATTTATGTTATGGCTGTAGCTATTCAGGATAGGACATTATGGAACATTGGCAGCTAATTAGATAAGGGGTTTTACCTCCTGCCTCCTGCCCTCTGCCTCCTGCCTTCCGCTATACAAGCTATCAGCTTTCAGCTATCAGCCATCAGCGTTGAATTGAAAATGTTCACATTTCATTTACTCAAACTAAAAATAGTCTAACCGCTGACTGCTGAATGCTGACCGCTGACTGCTAATCTAACCTTTAACAGAGTTAGCGAGTTCAGCCACTTTTGCAAAGCTATCAGGATCAAGAACTGCCAACTGTGCCAACATTTTGCGGTTTAGTTCCACATTAGCCTTTTTCAAGTTACCTATCAACTGGCTGTAGCTTAAACCTTGTTGTCTAGAAGCAGCATTGATCCGGGTGATCCACAGACGACGGAAATCGCGCTTTTTCTTTTTGCGATCGCGGTAAGCACTGCGGAGTGCCTTCATCACCTGTTGGTTAGCGGTTCTAAACAAAGTAGAGTGAGAACCACGAAAACCCTTAGCTAATTTGAGAATTTTATTGCGGCGTTTACGAGCGACATTACCGCGTTTTACACGAGTCATCTTTTACAGTACCTGAAGGATTTACAAATAAGGAAGCATTAAGCGTACATTTTCTTCGTCACGCTCATGTACAACAGCCATTTTAGAAAGACTGCGTTTCTTAGCAGAAGACTTATGTTCTAATAAGTGGCTTTTGAAAGGTTTGCGGCGGACAATTTTACCGCTACCAGTAGCGCGGAATCTTTTTGCCGCAGCTTTACGAGTTTTGAGTTTAGGCATAGGATGATTTTTGAATCAACACAATCCCTCATTATATACTAAGAAACCGCGAATAAGGCCAAACCTCAACACAAAAAACGTTATTTTCTCAATTTTTCCACCACCTTGGGATCGAGAACCAACCGAGAACCGGAACGATCTACATGATAAGTCCAAAATTCCCGCTGTACCTTAACTACCACTTCCCAACCCTGAATAGGATCATACTGTTGAGTGCAGATTTCACCAAAACCAAACACACAAGAATTACTAAAAGTTCTTTCTACAGTCCGCACAACAGTAATACCCACAGTTTGTAACCGAGTACGTTCATAAGCGTCACTGAGAATTTTTTCAGTAATTCTTCTTGGTAATTCAGCACCTTGAACAGCTTTAATTTTTGGATCAAGAAGAATTTGTGAACCATTTTTATTAACATGATAAGTCCAAGATTCGGTTCTCACATTAACAACAACTTCCCAACCTTCTACGGGTTTATAGATTTTATTACAAACCTCTCCGAATCTAAACTCACAAGAATTACCAAAGGTTTTTTGAGTAGAACGCAAAATAGTCACCGCTGATCTATTTAAACCCGCACGTTGAGCAGCATCATTTAAAACTCGATTAGAAATATTTACCGGCAGTCGAGAAACATCAGAAAAGCTAATTTGCGGATCAATAACAAATTCACCAGCTTGACTTGCGTGATAATTCCAAGATTGACCTTTCACTTTTACAACCACAACCCAACCCTGAACCGGTCTAAATTCCTCAGTACAAACCTCACCAAACTTAAACTTACAAAGATTACCAAAAGTAGTGGGAGTAACTTTAGAAATTCTCACATCTTGAACCTTTTCACCAGAACGTATAGCAGCATCCCTAATAATTTTTTGATCAAGATTTCTCGGTAAAAGATTACGACTTTGAGCGATAATTGTTTCTACTGTTTCCGCAACAGCAACAGACCTATAATTATTATCAGTAAAATTTAAAGCACCACTCAAAACCCCGGTAATAGCGAGAGTAAACACAATTGACTTAGAAAGTTTGCTCTTATTTTGGAAAAATGACAACATAAATTACTAATTCCTAACTTTGGTAAAATACACAAATCTGTTAAACCTATTTACGATATTTTTACTAATTTTGTTCCCTCTCTACCAGATAACACACCCGTTCGTAGTTAGGACTTTAGTCCTAAATTAATTTAAGGGCTGAAGCCCTTACTACAATACCTAATTTTGTCATTATTGAATTAGCACCGTGAGTAAATTAACATCAATCTCATTTTTATTGATCCTTATTTTGACAATTTCTCCTAGTATCATCAGGATATAAAAAGCAATAATCCTGATCCACTTTATCTATAATTGACTTGTATTCATTCAGTAAGTTTTGGGTTTCTTCATGCAGGATGGTTGTTCTATTTAACAGATTTTCACATTGATTAATTTGAGATTTTTTATTATTTAGACACTCTTTAATTTGCAGGTTAACTTGATCAATTTCATCTTGTTTTTGTTCAATACCTATACTCAGTTTATCAGCCTTTGCCAAGGAATCATCTAATCTTTCTTCAGCCTGTTTTCTTTGTCTATCTAAAGAGATATCCTTGTAAATCATATAAATATTGCTAGGAATAGAAATGATCACTAATGTCATCAACACCCAAGTTAAATAAGGATCATATTTTTGGGAAAGAGATTTTAGCCAAGATTGGATTTTCATAAATTATCCAAATAACTATAGACAAAAGCAAATGAATTTTACTCACCCTTAAACATACACCTTAACTAATTACATTTTCGGAAAATTCTCGTTTTAAAGCAGTAAAAACAGGACAAGGATCAGCATCTTGTAAATTATGGGGTTTACTCCAAGTAAAAGGTGCTTTTCTAGCCGCAGACATCCATAATAACTTTTTCGGTCTTGTCATCGCTACATATAACAAACGGTATTCTTCCGCCATTTTTAAATATTTAGCATCATCCGCAGCTTGCTTAACATTGGGAATTTTTTCCCCTGGTTGATGTAGCACTGCTCGAATTTGAGCGCGGGCAACTTCTGATAGGATAAAATCACCTAAAAATTTACCTTGGGGGGGAAGCCAAAATTTACCAGGAATAATATTTTCATGTAAAAAAGGCAAAAACACATAATCCCAATCTAAACCTTTAGCTTTGTGCATAGTCATAATTGTCAATTGCCCTTTTTGAGTATACTGTAATTCCATGTTTTCAGGATTCACAGGTTCAAATTTTTCAGAAGTGACAATTGTACTCAAACTATTCAACATTTGCTCTATAGAATGATTACCAACTAACTCAATATTTATCCTTTCTGCTAACTTATCTGCAGTTGCTAATTCCGCTTGTTCATATTTTAAAGTTAAAGCAAAAAAAGGAATTAATTGATAAATAGGTAACTCCAACTTTGCCCGTAATAAACTATGACATAAACGTGCAGCTTGTTGGATTATTTCTGATTGGGGTTTAGCTAAAGGACTAGGATATAAAAAATCCTCTGGTACACTAGCCAAAGTATTAATATCTTGAGTTTCAATTAACTGACGTTTAACTAATATATTTAAAGTGGCTTTTAAATAATCAGAAGAATGGGGGCGATAGCAAAATTGCAACAAAGATAAAATCTCTTGAGGAACATGAGAACGTCTCTCTTCTTCACCCACATCATACAACTTAATCCCATTTTCTCTACATACCGCCTCTAACTGTAATGCTAACCATCTACCTTGGCGATTTTCCCTTACTAACACCGCAGCACAGGCTTTTGGATCATCCTTAAATAACTCTACAACCCGCTGAGAAATTAACTCCACAGTATGATAAATGTCACGGGGAGTACACAACTCTAAACCCTTACCCACCACAGCAGGGTTAGCATCTTTTTGAGGATCATTAACATTAACCACCTCAATCATTTGTTCTAAAAAAGGCGTTTCTCTAGTCTGATTTTTTGCTGACCATTGCCTATTTACCCACTGCAAAGCAAAATTAGCAGCATCAATAATTATCCTACTACTACGACCAGCTTGGTTAATAGTAGCCAATCTTTGATCACTTTCACAACCCTTACAAAACGCTCGAAAATAAACAGGATCAGCAGGAGTAAAAGTAGAATTAATCGCCTGATTTGGATCACCAACTCTGACTAAATTAAACACTGAATTTTCACCCATTGCCAACTGTTCTAAAAGCAAAGTTTGTAACTGACTAGAATCTTGAGCCTCATCTTCAAACACCGCAAACAATTTACCTTTCTCTTTTTGCAAAGCCTGGTCATTTTTTAATACTTGCAACGCCCCCAAAATCATATCATCATAATCATAAAAATCCTGTAACTGCATAATTTTTTGATATTCCGCATACAGTCCCGCAGCTACTCGTAAAATTTGATAATGATCATCAATTTTATCACTCCATTCATATAACTTATCTGGCAAAATTCCCGAACTTTTCGCCTCATGAATAACCGTATCTGCCAAATCTGGTAAAATCTCCGTTCTTAACACAGACTGACGACGTAACTTTTCCGTTTCCTCCCCATCAAACTGATTTCCAGCTAACAAGCGATGATACATTTCTGGATGTTTATTTATCCATTCTTCCACCGCTAACCGCACAAACCGATGACTTTGGTTAGGAGTAATTAACTTGCTATTTTCTAACTCCAACCCCGACAATTCAGGATAAAGACGGGCAATTTTTAACGCTAAACCATGCAAAGTCAAAACCTCAAAACCGGTTTGTGGTAAAGACAACTCCTTTAACTCCTTGCGGATTTTCTCTTTTAAATTTGCAGCAGCAGAACGAGTAAAAGTCACCACAACCAACTGACGTAAACGTTTATCTCCAGTCTCCGCAGCATTAATGTACTGACGCGCAATAGCAATAGCAGCAGCAGCGGCCATCCCCGTAGACTTACCCGCACCAGGAACAGCAGATACCGCAAGCGGTCCGGTTTCCCAGTCGGCCATCTGAATTTGTCCAGGTCGCAATTTACCCCGAATTTTGTTAATCTTTTCCCATAACCTAGTTACAGATAACGCTGAAATCTCCGCAGATTCCCCATTAGTGTAATTTTCTTGCTCAGTAAAACTATCTTTAGACATTTTCAAACTTCAACTTTTATCAACTTTAATCTTTTTTAATTTTTAATTTTGACAACAGACTAAAAATGTACAGTCTTAATTTATGATTAATTTGCATTTATATTTTCACATTTCCCTCTTTTCAAATTGGGAGCATCTCAACTTAAAAAAAAATAAACTTGTCCACTGCAAAACCCCTTTAAAACTTTCCTTCCTTCGTGTTCTTCGCTCCTTCGTGGTTCATTCATAATGAAAAATCGTCAAATTTATCTATATTTAACTGCCATAATTTGCCTTGGTGCTATCTTCAGATTTTCCCATCTCAACTTAAAATCACTATGGTTAGATGAAATCATCACCGCCATTTTTAGCTTAGGTAGAAGTTATCAAGATATCCCCTTAGACACAGTTTTTCCCCTACAACAACTCCAAGATATTTTTACTTGGCAACCGGGAGTAAGTTGTTCACAAATTGCTGATAATTTAGCCAACGACTCTACCCATCCCCCCTTATTTTTTTGTGGGATGTATGGATGGTTAGGATGGTTAAATTCATGGGATATAGACTGGATCATAAAATTAAGATTTCTCCCTGCGTTATTTGGTGTAGTTTCCATCATCGCTATTTACATTGTGAATAGTGCGGCTTTTTCTACTTCTTCAGGAATTTTTACAGCTTTAATTATGTCCTTATCACCCTTTGCTGTTTATCTTTCCCAAGAAGCAAGACACTATACTTTACCAATGCTATTAATTATTTTATCATTATTTGCAGTAATTAAAATTCAAAAAAATATCTTTTTTGACCATGATTCTCAATTTAGATTTTGGTTATTATGGATAATTGCTAATACCATCGGATTATATACACATTATTTTTGCATTCTCGCCTTTAATGCCGAAATTATCACTTTATTATTACTAATTTATCGAGGTAGAGAAAAAGTTATTAACTTTCAAAAAATATGTCTACATTTAATATTTTCGATTATTACAGTTATCATTGGTTATCTTCCCTGGATATTAACCACATTTAGCCACGTGAGAAAATCAGAAACCAACTGGTTACCATCTCCCCAACACGTTGAACCTATTTATCAAACCTTGTTGAATTGGGTATTAATGATCATTACATTCCCAGTAGAAAACCAACCTTTAACCATACAAATTTTCTCTGGTGCTGTGATGGTAATTTTTACTTTAGTGATAGGTTTTCAAATAATTAGAAATTTGATAAAATTATGGTTTCATCAAGAAATTCATTTATCTATTTTTACCCTGGGAAGTTTTGGATTTTTTGTGATTTTACAATTTTTCGTCATTGCTTATGGTTTAGGAAAAGATATTACCATAGTTCCCCGTTATAGCTTTGTTTATTATCCTAGTTTTTGCGCTCTTTTAGCTATTGGTTTAGAAAAGTTGAAAATATCAAAATATCTATTTTTAATAGTAGGAATAATCAGTTGTATTTTTGTAGTTAATAATCTCGCATTTCAAAAACCATTTTTTCCCGATCAAGTAGCTAAAAATATGAACATAGAACCTGATATACCTGTGATGTTAGTAATTAAATATGACAACTATCAAGATGTTGCAGGTGGTTTAAGTTTTGCAGTTGCTTTAAATCAGGAAAGAAGCAATAATCAAGACAGTTTAGCTTTTCTAAAAAATTCTTTTGATTTAGCTAATCTTGATCAAAAGTTATCTAATTTTTCCACTCCCAATAAATCACAATTTCACTTATGGTTTATTGGTTCAAGTATTGAAAGAGAAGATTTTGCTAAAAACTTCCAAATTACAACCACAACCACCTGCAACATAGACACCAACCACCACCACAGAACAGGGCGTTTTCCCTATCAATTATATAGGTGTAAATCAGGAGATCAAGGAGATCAAGAAGTCAGGAGTTCTAGGAGTCAGGAGTTCTAGGAGTCATGATAAATACTAATGACTAATGACTAATGACTAATGACTACTCATCTATTTGCCAAGCGTCTTTATTGAATTCTTCATCTAACACTTTTTTAGGTCTTAAAATAATAATTATTTTCCCTAATAAAGTATATTCAGGTTCGGTTTCAAACCATTGAAAATCAACTTCTCCATCATTTTCAAAGGCAAAATAACTTGAGCCATCCCAATCTCTTTGATCACGATCTATTACTACTAAAACCTTTTCATGGTTGGTATGATTAGGGTTAGGAAAAATATCACTATTAGCAATAACTACCACAGGATCTTCCGCAGCTTTTAATATTTGCCAACCTGGTAAAGCTACCCATGCTTGATCACCTGCAAATTTGACCATTTTAAATGGTTCAGTTTCTGTAATTATGGGTACACCTTTAATATCTTGAGGTGTTAATGGTAACTCACCCGCCACAGGAACAATTCTCGGTAATTCTTCATCAGAATCTAAGCGGAAAAAGGGTAGTAAAGGTGCAGGACGTTTAGGAACTACTGTAAAATCTGTCAGGAGTTGTTCTATTTGCTTCCTAGCACCAGAAGAATTCACAAAGCGTAAACCCTTAGCAATTAACCGGGAACGCTCTTGTAAATCAGAATTTTGTCTAGCTAGTTTCCACGCTTGATAAGCGACTGCATCCCCTGGATGGTTGGTAAAACCTTGGGGTGGAGTAGCAAACCGAGAATATTCTTTCATTGCTTTAGCAACTTCCCGCGCTTCGTCTACATCCAACTTATGGGTAAAAATTAAATCTGCTGCACTGGCTCTGTCTTCTTGTGTCAATAGACGCAGTTCATAGAGAATATCACTAGCTCTTTGACCATAGTATGCCCGTGTTTCCGCAGATGCACCAAATTTTTCTAAAGCACTGTAAACCTGAGCGCCCACAATTACCTGATTTTGTTGAATTGGTTCAAAACCAGTTGCTTCAAAGATTTCCTGGGGGTTATAACCGCTTTTTTGCAATTGGGCGATCGCCTCACCCCACTCTACCCAAGAACCCTTTTTTTGTCTAAGTTTGACTAATAATTCCTGTGCGGTATCATTAGCAGCATGATCAGTACCTTGAGTGTTAGATGGTAATTCAGTCATAATCGGAAGTACAAAATTAAATTTAAGATGGTGATTAGTAATTGTTGAACCTTGTCAAACCTTTGATTTTATCCACTACTGACATTGGTTTTCATTTGCCAAGCAGATTCATCAATATGTAACTAAAATATGTTACAGCTTAATTTAAACTATCGGGATTATTTTCTTGTCTACCCGGTATTCAATATAACAAAGTTGTTAAATGATACTTAGAAACTTATGGATAGCCAAAATTTGGAAATAGCGCAAGTGGTTTCTCAATTGAGTAGTCGTAATAGGACAGCAAAAATGAAAATATTAGTAGTTGACGATGAACCAGACAATCTCGATCTACTCTATCGTACTTTTCGCCGTGATTTTAATGTTCTCAAAGCTGAAAGTGGTGTCACAGCTTTAGAATTATTAGAACAAGAGGGAGAAGTAGCGGTAATTATCTCCGATCAAAGAATGCCAGAAATGAAAGGAACTGAATTTCTCAGTCGCACCTTACCCCAATTTCCCGATACCGTCAGAATTATCCTCACCGGGTTTACCGATATCGAAGACTTGGTAGAAGCGATCAACACAGGTCAAGTCTTCAAATATATTACCAAACCTTGGGACTCTGGAGAACTCAAGGAAGTAGTACAACGAGCCGCAGCTACTTATGATCTGCTCAAACAAAGAACAGAAGAATTACGCCGTGCTAATGCACAAATGCAACTATTAACAGTATTGGTAGAAGTTACCCAAGCTGCTTCTAGTTCTGAAGAAATTCTCGCTCCAATTGCTAAAGCGTTTAGTGAAAGTTTCCATACAGATGGCTGTATTTTACAACTTATAGAAAATAATGCCCTAATTGACACCCAAGGAGTTTACAGTAAAACCGGTGTTGTCGAAAACTGGTTATCTGAAGATCCCTTAGCGACAAAAGCAATAACCACTGGTCAAATTCAACTCTCATTAAATATACCTAAAGATACGGATCTCAATGCTTTAGCTCACTATCAAACCGCAGAAGTACAAGCCCATTTAATAATTCCCATAATTTATCGCCAAAAAATGATCGGAGTATTATCACTACAGTGGCAACACCCCTGTACTTTACGAGAAGATGAACTTAAACTCATTCATCTATCTGTACAATTAGTGGCGATCGCCCTTTCCAGTAACCACATTAGATAAAAGATGACCAATAACTCATCACCCATTAACCAAGAAATACGTGATATTTTTAACAGTATTGCCCCAGTCTATGATCAATTAAATGATTGGCTAAGTTTAGGTCAGCATCGCATCTGGAAAGCAATGACCGTAAAATGGAGTGCAGCCAAACCAGGAAACACCTGTTTAGATTTATGCTGTGGTAGTGGTGATATTGCTTTTGAATTAGCCCGTACAGTCAAACAAACAGGCAAAGTTTATGGTGTAGACTTTTCCTGTAACCTACTGGCCACCGCCAAAGAACGCGCTCAACAACAGCACATTCAAACCCCAATAACCTGGATAGAAGCGGATGTTCTCAACTTACCCTTTACAGAAAATCAATTTGATGCCATCACAATGGGTTATGGGCTGAGAAACGTTAAAGATATTCCCCGCGCCCTCCAAGAAATGTATCGCGTCCTCAAACCATCAGGAAAAGCCGCTATTCTCGATTTTCACCGCCCCCCTAACCCCATCTTCCGCAACTTTCAGCAATGGTATTTAGATAATATAGTTGTTCCTATGGCCACCAATTTAGGCGTAAAAGATGAATATGCCTACATTAGCCCCAGCTTAGACCGCTTCCCTATCGGTAAAGAACAAATTTCAATAGCACATCAAGTAGGTTTTGTCAATGCCACCCACTACCCCATTGCTAACGGTATGATGGGAGTATTGGTTCTTAATAAAAAATGATAAACGGGCATTGGGCATTGGGCATTGGGCATTGCTAAAAATCTTTTCCCCCACTTTCCCCTATTCCCTGTTCCCTGTTCCCTGTTCCCTGTTCCCTGTTCCCTGTTCCCTGTTCCCTGTTCCCTTCCTAAACTGATAACTGATAGTGGATTGGTCACATCTTTGGCTTTACGTATCACCCCCATTCCTGGGTGGAATTATCGGCTATTTCACCAATGATATAGCCATTAAAATGCTATTTCGCCCTTATACTGCTGTTTATGTATTCGGGCGCAGAGTACCTTTTACTCCCGGATTAATTCCCCGGAATCAGGAACGATTAGCAAAAAACATCTCAAATACTATCATGGGGTCACTGTTAACCCCAGAAGAACTACAAAAACTCGCCAAGCGACTCCTAGAAACGGAAAGAGTTGAAGGGGCTATTTTGTGGTTGTTACGTCTAGCAACTGAGCAACTCAAAGGAGATACAAACCAAAAAAGCATTAAAGTCATCGCCGGAATTTTAAAAGATTTATTAGGTGAATCTTTACCACGTCTTCTGAAAGTTCTGGCACGTCAGGAAAATTTTTTAGAAGCGCAAATTAACCAGATTTTTGATCAGGTATTACTGGAATTTCAACTCAGCGAAGAACAGGCCACAAGATTAGCAGACTGGTTATTAGAAGGTGTTTTACCACCGGATGTTCTTAGACAAGCTGTAATAGATTTTTTAACGGATAAAACCATTCAAACTATAGATGATAACTTTAGAGAAAAAACTAGCGGTACTTATTGGGTAGTTGCTAATTTATTCGGGGTCAAAAATACTTTAACTAGACTAAGAACTTATTGCCTAGATGAAAAAGAAGCTACTAACGGCAGGTTAAAAGAATTAATCCAAGACTTGCAAATGCGCGATCGCCTCAAAAAGCTCTTACAAGAATTATCCTTACAAAATTTACCAGTAGGAACAGTCCGCCAACTCAGAAAAACTACTAGGGAAAGCGTGCGTCATTACCTACAAACCAGCGGTGGTAACTTATTACAAGAACTCACTGAGTCCGCAGACTGGGAAAACATCTCAGTGTTGTTACTCAAACGCTTACAAAGTTCTCCAGTAGTGAACACATCTTTAGAGGTTGTATCACAAGAACTAGCTTTAATTTTAGAAAAATATTTAGAACGGGATTTAGAGAAAATAGTAGCCCAAATCATCCCTATTCTTTCCATAGATCAAGTAATTGTTGACCGAGTTAAATCTACATCACCCGCTGACTTAGAAGCAGCTATAGAAGGAATTGTTAAAAACGAACTCCAAGCAATTGTCACCCTTGGCGGTATTTTAGGTTTTGTAGTCGGTACATTTCAGGCAGGACTATTATTCTTTAACAGATTTTAAATACTAAGACAGGGTGTAGGGTGTAGATGTTTTACAAAAACAAACTTACAAATTGAGAATCTTCCTTGATCCCCCTCACATTGAGAATCTTCCTCAAACTTCTTGATCTCCTCGATCTCCTGACTCCTTGATATTCTTAACAGTGGTTTTGTTGATGTTATTCAACAAAGCCACCTGGAGTCTTTTGATTTCTAAAAAGTCAAGTTGACTCGGAACTGCTGCGGACTAAGCTGTAAGTCAATAGCTGAGAAGTTGAGTTTTAAAATTGTCTCAAGTACAGCTTATTTAGTCGTACTAGAGACAAAGTAGGAAAACTTCTCAGAGTGATTTTTTAGATATCACCATTGACTTGCATTTGATGCACTTGATCAGCTAATTCTTGACGACCTTGATCGTCTAGCTTATCAATTGCCAACATTCCCATCAGGATGACTTCTTTTAAGGTCAAACGGGTAGAATGTGCCTGTTTTTGCACAATCTCTTTGATTACTGGACTTACGCCAATTGCGGTACTAGCTCTAGCCACGATATTAAAAGGAAACATTAACGACTTCGCATAAATCTTAGCACTTTTAACGACGTTATTGTATACAGAATAAAATTTAACATTTTTTTTTAATATAACTTTATATACCATAAGTAAGTGCAATCACATCCTCAAGAGAGAGTTTGATACCAGTCCTGGGAAAGTAAAATTTTCCTGAATTCAGCCAAAATTGGCTGTCATAAGGAAAAGCAGCAAATCCCGACAAGGACATCAACAACGATGCAAGAACCATATCTATTGGCGGCCAGCTTGTTAACCGGACTAGCAATACCAACCTCTGCACTGCCAAAAATGCCGAATATTCGCCCAGAAAATACGGATTTTTTGGGAAATCTCAAACAGCGTTCACGGCTGCCAGTAGGTGAAAAAATCATAGCTAAAGTAGATATTTCTCTCCCAGAATTCAGTAGTCGCAATTTTACAAAACCAGAAAATTTATCACCAGCAGTCAGCCAGAAAAACACCTCACTGCCAGAATTTAGTAAATCAGTTCTATCCTCATCAGAAACATTGCCAAACCAGCAAGAAAAGAGTACCCCTAGCCTAGAGATATTACTGGCACAACTAGCTGATGATCAACAGCCAAAAGCCAAAAAAACATCATTAAATTCAAGTCCTCAAACTACTAAGTTAATTCCTGTCTCTGGCAATCAATTGTACTATCTGAGATTAGCAGCTTTAAGAAATGGTCAGATATACACCCGCGTAGATAACAATGATTTACAACCCTTATCTAAATCAGGGAATAAGCAAAAATTAACTTATCAAGATTGGAAAAATTTATTAGCAATGGAAGCTAGAGCAATGGCTCAAGGACAAGGTAGAAATAGATTGAGTATCTTATTAGGAGACTCATTAACCTTGTGGTTTCCCAAAGAAAAACTACCCAATGGTAAATTATGGCTAAATCAAGGAATATCAGGAGATAAGTCAACGGGGTTAGTGGGAAGATTAACAGCTTTCTCCAACACTAGACCAGAAGTAATATATTTAATGATTGGAATTAATGATTTACTCAAGGGAACGAGTGATCAAACTATTTTGATTAATTATCGGCGGATGATTCGTAACTTACGTCAAGATCATCCCAATAGCCAGATCATAGTTCAATCAATTTTGCCCGTTCGCCGCCCCCAAGTCTCTAACCAAAGGATTCGTCATCTTAACGCCCAAATAGCCCTTATTGCCAAGCAGGAACGGGCTAGTTATCTAAATATTCACCATTGGTTTACAGACTTGGATGGTGCTTTAAGTCCTGAATTAAGCACTGATGGATTGCATTTATCACCCGCCGGTTATGATGTTTGGCGTGCAGCGCTGGAGCAAATAGAATATATTGTTGCTCAACGTTAGTGATATTCAGGAAAGGTGACAGTGAACAGTGGACAGTGGACAGTGGACAGTGTGGACAGTGGACAGTGAACAGTGGACAGTGGACAGTGGACAGTGGACAGTGGACAGTGAACAGTGGACAGTGAACAGTGGACAGTGGACAGTGGACAGTGAACAGTGGACAGTGAACAGTGAACAGTGGACAGTGGACAGTGGACAGTGGACAGTGAACAGTGAACAGTGGACAGTGAACAGTGGACAGTGAACAGTGAACAGTGGACAGTGAACAGTGGACAGTGGACAGTCATAACTGATAACTGATAACTGGTTACAGGTTACAGGTTACAGACAAGAGATACTCTAGATGTCTATGATTTTCCAAAATGTGCAATTAATTTTGTCCAGGTAGTTAATGAGAATTGACAACTTCCCGATTTAACACTTGATTTAATTTACCGCTACGATAACCTTCTAAATCTAAAGTCACGTAGATAAATCCTAAATTTTGGAATGTTTTGACTAAATTAGGTAAATCTGTTTTGATCACAAATTCTGTAATTTTTTCTGGTGGTAGTTCAATTCTCGCTGTGTCTGCTTCCGAACGCACTCGCAAGTTATCCCACCCTAAGTTTCTTAAATAAATTTCTGCTCTACCTACTCGCTGTAATTTGGCTATGGTAATCTCTTCACCGTAAGGAAAACGAGAGCTTAAACAAGGTTGAGCCGGTTTATCCCACCAAGGTAAACCTAGTTGCTGAGAAAGTTGCCTCACTTCAGCTTTAGTTACGCCTATTTCTGCTAATGGCGATCGCGCTCCTCTTTCTTTTGCAGCCTGTATTCCGGGGCGATAGTCCTGTAAATCATCGGCGTTTACCCCATCTACTACATAAGGATATCCTAACTCTGAAGCTAAGGGTTTGAGTGTGTCGTGTAATTCACTTTTGCAAAAATAGCAACGGTTCACAGGGTTAGATGTATAGTTAGGATTTTCCATTTCGTAGGTATCCACTATTCTATGGGCAATGCCAATAGTTGCTGCTTGGGCTGTTGCATCTGCTAATTCTTCTGGTAGTAAGGAAGGAGAAACAGCGGTTACAGCTAGGGCGCGATCGCCTAAGACATCATAGGCAATTTTGGCTATCAGTGTACTATCAACACCCCCAGAGTAGGCAATTAACGCCTGTTCCATTTCTGCAAATAAGGCTTTTAATTTTTCTAGTTTTTCTGTTAATGTCATCTGCATGAACATAAAATTATATTAAACATTCAACTCCACTGATCTTATTATAAATAGGGTTTTCTGAATAAGTGTAAAACTCCTTAATATCCTTGATATCCTGACTCCTTGTTTTCCTTATTCCTGTCGTTGAGATAGGGAATAGGGAATAGGGAATAGGGAATAGTTTGAGCTATCTGTTCTTCCCAGATTTTCTCATCATTCATCTACAAATTTCACTATATCTATTTACTATATTTCCTAATATCTCTAAATCTATGGGTTTAGAAATATAATCATCAAACCCAGCCGCTATACAAGTTTCCCTATCTCCTTTCATCGCCATTGCCGTTTGAGCCACTACATACTTATTTTGATATTGGGGATGTTTTTTCAGTTGTTCAACTACATTTAATCCATTTTCATCCGGTAAAATCACATCCATTAATATCACTATTGGATCTATGTTCGGTAGCATTTTCCACATTTCTCCGGCACTTCTAACACAGGTGACTTGATAACCTAATCTACTTAAATAAATTCCCATTAATTCCCCGTTGGCTAAGTCATCTTCTACTACCAAAATTGCCGATGAACAACTAGGTATACTACCATTATATGAATTACCAGAAACATCAACTTTATTCTCTCGTAATTCTAAATCTTTCACAGCTTTGTTTTCTATGGCTTCTAAAACTTTTCCTTCTGGTTTTAGAGGCAATGTAATCACAAATTGAGAACCTTGATTTACCTCTGACTCTACAGTTAATAAACCACCATGAATTTGTACTAATTGTTTAGTCACCATTAAACCTAAACCTGTACCCTCATTACTCTCAGCACCAGGATCTAGAATTTGACTGTAGGGACGAAATAATAAAGATTGATTTTCTGGAGAAATGCCAATTCCTGTATCCCAAATTGTAAATTTTAAATGTAAATCTTGCCTTTTGACTCGTAAACCAACACTGCCAGATTTGGTAAATTTTACAGCATTAAATAAGAGGTTTAATAACATTTGCTTGAGACGCAAAGGATCAGCTAATAAATTTGTGACATCATCACCTATTTCTAGGCACAATTTTAAACCTTTATTTGCTGCTTTTTCTTTCACTAAAGCCAAGACATTTTTACATAATATCGGTACATCAATAATTTCCCATTGCACTTCTAACTGATTAGCTTCAATTTTAGAAAGATCCAAAATATCATTAATTAAATCGAGTAAATGTTTACCACTAGATTTAATAATCTGTAAATACTCTTGATGTCTTTGTCTCTCTGGTTCGTAACCCTGGGCTAACAATAAATGTGTAAAGCCAATAATAGAGCTTAACGGAGTCCTAATTTCATGGCTAGTATTAGCTAAAAACTGATTTTTGAGTTGATTACTTCTTTCTAATTCCTGATTAATATTAGCTAAATGTTGACAACGCTGTTGTAAAGATTGAATTTGTCGTAAGTGTGCCAATGCTGTATTACAATATTTAACCGTCCTCTGCATAAATTGCGATCGCACTTGATCTAATGACGACTGCTGATAAGTTCCATGAGAATTCATTCCTGACACTACCACTATCAACCACATCATCATTTTGTGAGAATCATCTGCTAACCGCCACGCAGTTGCAGGTTCTTGTTTTTCCATCTCCTGCAAATCTTTGACCTCTATATCAGCGTGTAATTTCAACTCTGATCCTGATTTTTTACTTAATTTTGTTTTGGCGAGAAAATGATTTTTTTTCGTTGTTCCGAAACTACAAAAGTAACAAATCTTGCTTATTTCTTCCTGTGGTTGACACTGAGCAATACCCACTAAATACCGCACTAACTCTGATGTGGTTCTATTGAATGCAGTGGCGACTTCATTAACTACTGCTTGCATTAACTCTGATTCCGCAGATATTACTTGAGGACAAGAATAAGCAGATAAAACAACCTCATTAAGCCGGCTTTGTAACTGATTCAAGCTACTTTCCAAGTACAAATTATCCTCCACTTGTTGGGGATTTGGCAAAAGTTGTGACATTCTATCTATCTGGGAGTTGTGTTCTGGTAAGCTTGAAGATTGCTGCATAACCAATATGACCACCAAAGAAACTCAGCTTGGCAGGAAAATATGAACTTTATTGTATGTATTTTAACGGATAAATCTTTTTTAATTGAAAAACATGACTAATAGTGCTAATTGTAACGCTCAATTAACCAGTTATTCAATTAAGTTACACAAATATGCTTTTTCTTCACAAAACTTTTAAACAATGGATATACAACTAATTCAATTATTCATTAATGGTATCGCCGTAGGTAGTATTATCGCCTTAGCCGCAGTTGGACTGACACTAACTTATGGGATTTTACGGTTATCTAATTTTGCTCATGGTGACTTCCTCACCCTGGGAGCTTACTTAACTTTTGTGATCAATGGCTTGGGTGTCAATATTTGGCTATCTATGATTTTGGCTACTTTCGGCACTGTCACCGCAATGCTACTGACCGAAAAATTACTATGGTCAAGAATGCGGTCAATTCGTGCCACTTCAACCACACTAATCATTATTTCCATTGGACTGGCATTATTTCTTCGCAACGGTATCATCTTAATCTGGGGAGGTAAAAATCAAAACTATGATTTACCAGTCATTCCCGCTTTAGAACTGGGCGAATTAAGAATACCCCAAAATCAAATAGTGGTACTGGGTTTAGCAATATTGGTAATTGCTGGCTTACATTACCTATTACAAAATACCAAAATTGGAAAAGCCATGCGTGCGGTTGCTGATGACTTAGACTTAGCTAGAGTTTCCGGTATCAATGTTGATCGAGTCATTCTCTGGACTTGGGTAATTGCAGGTACTTTAACTTCTTTGGGTGGAAGTATGTACGGTTTAATTACCGCTGTACGTCCCAATATGGGCTGGTTTTTGATTTTGCCTCTATTTGCATCGGTAATTTTAGGCGGTATTGGCAACCCTTACGGGGCGATCGCCGCAGCTTTCATTATCGGTATTGTCCAAGAAGTCAGCACCCCTTGGCTCGGTTCTCAATATAAACAGGGTGTAGCTTTGTTAATAATGATTTTGGTGTTACTTATCCGCCCCAAAGGTTTATTTAAAGGCACAATTTAAGTTATCAGTTTAAGAAGGGAATAGGGAATAGGGAATAGGGGATAGGGAAAGGCAAAAGGCAAAAAGCAAAAAGCCAGAGTTAATATTATTCCCAGTCACCAGTCACCAGTCACCAGTCACCAGTCACCAGTCACCAGCTATCAGCAGTTAGAATTAACATATTAAGTAGATAACACGTTAAATTCCTTCTTCAAAGCTGATAGCTGATAGCTAAAAGATTAATTACTCAATGATGTGGAAATAGTAAGCAGCAACTAGAAAGTTAACAGCCAACAGTAACAAAGCCCAGCTTGCGCGGAAGACATAAGAAGGCTTGGCATTTTTTCCTTTAGAAGTCATGATTTAATTCTCCTGAATTGATGACTTTTTAACAAATAGCAAACAAAAGCACCTAATTTCCACAATCTTTAAAAATATTAGTCATTGGTTGAGGAAGGGAACAGGGAACAGGGAACAGGGAACAGGAAGAGTCGTAGGAAAAGATATTTACCAATTACCCATTACCCATTACCCATTACAAATCACCAGCATGATAAGAACTGCGGACTAATGGACCTGAACGTACATGACTAAAACCCATATCCTCAGCGATTTTGCCCAGTTCATCAAATTCTGCTGGTGTCCAGTATTTTTGCACTGGTAGATGTTCCAAGGAAGGGCGCATATATTGACCTAGAGTTAGGCGATCGCAACCTACTTCCCTCAGATCCTCCATAGTTTCAATGATTTCTACGTTGGTTTCTCCATGTCCCAGCATTAAACCTGACTTTGTAGGTATACTACTATCACACTCTTTCACCATCCCTAAAACTGCCAAAGAACGATCATACTTTGCTCCCCGACGTACTGGACCTGTTAACCGTCTCACCGTCTCCACATTGTGGTTATAACAAGCAGGTTTAGCCTCAACAACCATCTCGATCCGCTGTCTTTGTCCACTTTCACCCACACCAGCACCACCCCAAAAATCTGGTGTTAACACCTCAATTTGTGTTTCTGGGTTCAACTGACGAATAGCCGCCATAGTCCGCACAAAATGACTAGCACCCCCATCAGCCAAATCATCACGAGCCACAGAAGTCAACACCACATAACGTAATCCTAACAACTGCACTGCTTCTGCCACCTTGTATGGTTCTTCCTCATCCACCGCCATTGGTGCATGACCTTTATCTACTTGACAAAAAGCGCAAGACCGTGTACAAGTTGGACCCATCAGTAAAAAAGTCGCTGTTTTTTGGGAATAACATTCACCGCGATTCGGACAGCGCCCCTCCTCACAAATCGTATGAATTTGGCGTTGCTTAATAATACGTTGTACTGTAGAAATTTCACTGGCTTTACCAATAGAACGACGTAACCAGCTAGGCATAGCTGCAATTTCCGCTCTCAATTCTTGTGGAACACTCATAAACAACCCATAAATCTCAATCACTTTCTATTTACAGTATTCGATATACGGCTATTAGTCTCACCATCTACCATTACTCCGTGTAACGCAATTAACAAAATGTCATTGACACAAGTGTTTGTAAATGATAGTATATATTTTAACTATGTTCAAAAATCAAAAATTTAGTATACTAGCTGCTTGCACAGCATATAATTATTAGATACTTCTCCACTATCAGGGTTTTTACCACTTATATTTTGCTGCTTACAGCCCTTACAATTACCTTATCTTCCACATCTGTCAAAGCCTGATTTTTGACAGAAACATCTGGAGCATCATTTTGTAAGCTGATGCAAATAGCATTGTCAATTTTGGCAAAAAAATAACCCCGATAGCTTTTAGCATACTTCTAGAGGTTTCCAGGTATACTGTGTCTGGATTATTCCCTAGTAAACCAATAGCATGATCTAAGTATCCATGCTTTTTGGAACTGTAATAGTGGGAGAATTATTAATATCAATCGGCTTACCAGCAGTCTAAACTTATAATCTTTAGTAGAGTAATCAGTCGTGGCCAACAAAATTCTAGTTATTGATGACACCACAGTTGTCAGAGTAAAAGTAAGAGAAATGCTACCTCCAGGCAACTTTGAAGTATTAGAAGCAAAAGATGGTGTAGAAGGATATGACCTGATCCTCAAGGAAAAAGTCAATTTAATTATGTTAGACTTTATACTTCCTAAAATGAGTGGTTGGGAAGTATTCCAAAAAATACAAGCACAGCCAGAGTTAAAAAAAATTCCCCTAGTGATCATGTCAGGTCGTAAAGAGGAAGTCACTGAGAAAATTCCTGAACCATTTGAATATTTTGAATTTTTAAACAAGCCTTTTGATCAGCGGCAACTAATCACCGCAATTAAATCATCAATGGCAAAAGCGGCTAAACAAAGTCGCAAAGAACCCACTCCACCAGTAGCTGCAACTACAAAAACCGAAGTAGTAGCAGCAGCAGCTTCTAAAGAAACAGCTTCTGCCACAGAGATTCAGGCTTTAAATGCTAAAATTGACAAAATGCAAGCAGAAATTGATGGTTTGAAGAAACAGCTTCTTCAGGTGGTAGCAGTCATCAAGAAAAAAATAATTAACTAAGTTGTTAATGATTTAATTGATCCGGGTAATTGGTAATTGGTAGTTGGTTATTCAAAAGAATAAACTATTGCCTCTTGCCTTTTGCTTTTTTTCCATTTGCCTAAGTAAGTCGGCTCGAAAAAACCAAGGTATGTAACAAAATATAAAATCGCTGAAAGTCTCTTCCCTATTGCCTTTTGCCTTTTGCCTTTTGCCTTGCCATGACGACAATTTTCAACGCCTACCTACTTATGCTCATGAATAATACTGATACGCCTGGAAAAAATATCAATTGTATTTTACTAATAGCTTTGATTATAAATTACGATAAATATACTTTACAACCTAATATTATGCAATATTGGGCAATATATCTGTTTAATGCCCATTTTTATTGAAAATTGACCAATTTATAATTATTTTTTTTCAATTATTATTATTAATACCATGAGTATTTTTTCATCAGTAAATACTTATAGTTAAGTAAGTCGGTGTGAAAAAACAGATGTATGTAACAAGATATAAAGTTACTAAAATTCTCTTCCCTCTTGCCTTTTGCCTCTTACCCCTTGTCTTGCCACAAGGATAATTCAAAATTGTTGTTAATCATATCCACAGGTACAATTTACAAAATTGTGAGTTACTAACTAATGAACAAGCAAATTCACCAATCTTTAGATCACATTGATATTTCCTTAGAACGGGATTTATTTTTGCGTACCCTAATTAGAGAGCTATCCGGTACACTTCAAGATGTTGTTGGACTAGAAGAGGCTTCAGGATTTATTAGCGTAGTTGGTCAGACTATGGGCAAACGCATCAATTATGAATACAAAAACGCCATAAAAGTTAACAGCTTAACCCGCGAACAAGTAACACAGGTGCTAATAGACTTAAAAAAACGCATCCAGGGAAGTTTTTATGTCATAGAAGAAGATCCAGAAAAAATAGTATTTGGAAATCATCATTGTCCATTTGCGGATAAAGTTCTGGATCGTCCGGCTATGTGTATGATGACATCAAACGTATTTGGTACAATAGCAGCGGATAATTTAGGATACGCTAAAGTAGAGTTGCAAGAGACTATAGCTAGAGGCGATGCAGGGTGTAGAATAGTAGTCTATCTAAAAACAAATTCAGAATCAGAAGCAGCAACAGGTAGAGAATATTTCCAAGGTTTATAATAAATTAAGCATTAAGACCCTTTAAAAGCCGTGTTGAAACAATGCTGTCTGACCCATAAATTTTCACAGTAACAGCATGACTCCTGAACAATTTATTGCATTTGCCAGAGTTTTACCAGAACCTTTGCTGCTAGTGAATAGTAAAGGTGAAATATTGGAAATAAATAAGCCTGTTGTAGATATCCTGGGATTTAGTCGTCAAGAAATACTAGAAAAAACAATTTTTGAACTAGCGACAGAACCAGAGAGTAAAATTACATCTTATCTCAAAGCCTGTGCTTCGAGTCGGACAATGGTATTAGGTTCTTTAAATATCAATCATAGCAATGGTAAAACGTTAGTATTTCGTTCCCAGGGAGCAGTAGTTAGTCCTGGTTCAAAGGAATGTTTGGCATTGATTTTACTCAGATTAGAAGAAAGAAAAAATGCCAATATTAATTTTATCTTACTCAACAAAAAAATAGAAGAACTTGGCAGAGAAATTCAGAGAAGAAAAGAAGCGGAAACTGCATTATCAAAAGCCAACCAAGAATTAGAACTCAGAGTTGAAGAAAGAACAATAGCCTTAATAGAAACATTAAATGAACTGCAACTTACTCAAGCTCAACTGATTCAATCAGAAAAAATGTCTAGTTTAGGTCAAATAGTAGCTGGTGTAGCCCATGAAATTAATAATCCCATCAATTTTATTTATGGGAATATTCCTCATTTAGAAAACTATATTAAAACCTTACTAGATTTTATAGAAAAACATTGTGAATATGAGCCTGATAATTGTTCAGAATTGCAATATTTCCGGGAAATGATGGACATAGATTTTATAGTCAAAGATATTAATAAAATTCTTGGTTCTATGAAATTTGGAACTCAGCGTATTCAGTCTATTGTTCAATTATTACGCAATTTTTCTAGAATGGATGAAGCTGAATTTAAAACAGTTGATATTCATGAAGGAATTGATAGTACATTAATGATGTTATCACACCGATTACAAGGTAGACATTATCAATATCCTGAAATTATGGTCATTAAAAAATACGGTGAATTACCATTTATTAGTTGTTATCCTTCTAAACTAAATCAGGTATTTATAAATGTGATTAATAATGCTATTGATGCCATAGAAGATTTAGTAATTAGTGGTCATTGGGCAAAAACCAAATCCCCAGACATTAACATAGAAAACCAACAAGTTCAACCACCTACAATTTGCATTACAACTAACTCAATAGATGATAACTGGATAGAGATAAATGTAACAGATAATGGTGTAGGAATTGAAGAACATTTACAAAATCAGGTATTTAATCCGTTTTTTACTACCAAACCTGTAGGTAAAGGTACAGGACTAGGTTTAGCAATTAGTTATCAAATCATTGTTAAAGAACATAATGGTCATTTAAGTTTTCATTCTATACCTAAACAAAAAACTACATTTACAATTAAAATTCCTATTAAATAGTCATGCAAAATATTGCTTGATCTCCTTGATATTCTGACTCCTTGTTCTCCTTTATCCTTAATAATAGGTAATTGAATTGAAAATATATCAATCAATTACCTATTAAAAAAGAAGAACTTACAATTTTTCTGCTGGTTCAGGGATAACTAAACTAGCTTGTGTACTGGTAACTTTTGCTGATTGTAAGATTGGTGTATTAGCCACAGAATTGTTAGCTAAAGTAAATAAAGGGTTGGAGAGGATACCGGAGATAGTTGTTGCAATTAAAGTGACTATCAACCCAACTTGTAAAGGTCTTAAACCTGGTAAAGTCCAATTGATTTCAGGGTAATTTTTCACCACATCGGACATTTCTTGAGGTTCTTTAACTACCATCATCTTGACTACGCGAATGTAGTAGTAAATAGAGACAACGCTAGTTACTAAACCTAGTAATACTAACCAGTAGAGGCCAGCTTGCCAACCTGCCCAGAAGAGGTAAATTTTCCCAAAGAAACCAGCCAGGGGAGGAATACCACCTAAGGATAAGAGAGAAATACTTAAACCGAGTGTGAGTAGTGGATCTTTTTGGTATAAACCTGAGTATTCGGTAATTTGGTCTGTACCTGTGCGGAGAGAAAAGAGAATCACACAAGTAAAACCGCAGAGGTTCATAAACAGGTAAACCAGCAAGTAGAAAATCATGCTAGAGTAACCTGCATCTGTACCAGCAATTAAGCCAATCATCACAAAGCCAGCTTGGGCAATAGATGAATAAGCTAACATCCGTTTCATGCTGGTTTGAGCCAGAGCCACAACGTTACCCAAGATCATACTCAGGACTGCAAGAGCAGTAAAAACAAATCTCCACTCGTCAGCGACGACGGGGAAAACCACTGTGAGTAAGCGGATAGCGAGGGCAAAACCTGCTGCTTTAGAACCAACGGATAAAAAGGCAATGACTGGGGTGGGAGCGCCTTCATAAACGTCAGGTGTCCACTGGTGGAAAGGTGCAGCGGAGATTTTGAAACCAATACCAGCGATGACAAAAACTAGGGCAATAACTAAACCCAGAGATTGACCAACATTTGCGGTGGCAATACCTTGGGCGATCGCCCCTAATTCTGTTTGTCCACCGGATAAACCATAAAGCAGTGAGACACCGTATAAAAACACTGCCGTACTAGAAGCACCAATTAACAGGTACTTCAGAGCCGCTTCATTAGAACGGGGGTCACGCTTGGTATAACCAGTCAACAAATAGGAGGAAATACTCAAGGTTTCCAAGGAAATGAAAATCATCACCAACTCACTCGCACCGGAGACGAACATACCTCCCAAGGTAGCAGTGAGTAGAATGGCGATAAATTCCGCTAAAGCAGTACCACTTTGTTCCACATAGCGGATAGACATTAAAATTGTCGCCACAGCAGACAGAGCGATAATACCGCGAAAGACGATACTGAGGTCATCAGCATTAAAACCACCAGTAAAGCCGATAGGATTAGTAGAATCCCATTGTAAACAGAGGGCAACTATCGCGGCTAGTAAACCTGCGATCGCAACATATCCAATCCAACGTGAAGATGTCCGCCCCAAAATCAAATCAACAATCAAAACCCCCAAGAGAGTGATAATGATGATTGCCTCTGGCAAAATCGTTCCCGCATTTAGCTGGGATGCAATATTAGCAAAATCCATGAGATGTATAGGTTTTGGCAATTAGATATTAAGGCTAACTGAGTTAATTCTATCTATAAAGGAGATCAAGAGGATTGAGAATGAAGAATTTAGAATTGAGAATGAAGAATTTAGGAGTCAGGAGTCAGGAAACAGGGGAAACAGGGGAAGCAGGGGAGGCAGGGGAGGCAGGGGAAGAAAAGATTTTTACCAAATTTCCCATTCTTCATTCTTCATTCTAAATTCTAAATTCTCAATGCCTATGGCGACTATACCTAAATTTTACCATAAAGCCGTCCTAGAAGCGATGCACTGAGCTTGTCGAAGTGGACGGGGCTTGTATCCCATTATTTTCGGTCAGCTTTGTATATTTGCTACCAAGACTGTTTTTGTCTTTTTTCCTCACGTGGTCTAGCTTTATTGACTTTCATGGTACGTCCCATCCACTCAGCCCCATCCAGACCGTCAATAGCTGCCTGTTCCTCGGCATCTGATTCCATTTCTACAAAGCCAAAACCTCGTAAACGACCAGTTTCCCGGTCTGTAGGCAGTTGAACTCGTTTAACAGTACCGTATTCAGCAAATACTTGATTAAGGTCTTCTTCTGTAACCTTGTAGGATAAGTTACCTACGTAAATTGACATGAAACTCTCCAGAATCCATTGATGCAGAGACGTTGATCCGTCGAAAATCTTGAAATTATTGCTAACAACAAGAACCTAATCGTCGAAATTAACTTCTCAAATTTTTTCCTATGCTAACATAACTGCCAGAAGGGTATTCAGTAAATTTAGCCTTTATGCTCTGATTTTTTGCTGTTATCAGATTTTTGGTGATATCCCCAAATTTTATGAATACGTGCTGTAACTGGTATAAACAGATAATTTTTTAATTGTTTGGGTGATCATCAGTCGCCACTTGTGGGTAGATAGGTTAAAAGATGGAAATAATAAACAATCAATTAACATTCTACTGCTTACCCAATGCTGTCAAGCAGGACTGGAAACCAAGTTAACGAAAATTGTCTCCTTTGGGAAACCTTGTGTCAAGATAAAATCACTGCCAAGACGTGACATATAATCTTGACATTTTGCCAAAATTATCTCAACTTGACTGTTTAGCTTCACAGCTATTCTTTTTTGTGAAATTTCCATGTCAACTATCGTCATTGTCGAATCTCCAACTAAAGCCCGTACCATTCGCAACTACTTACCAAAAGACTACCAGGTAGAGGCATCAATGGGTCATGTCCGTGATCTACCCCAGTCAGCTAGTGAAATTCCTGCGGCTATCAAAGGGGAAAAATGGGCGCAGCTAGGGGTAAATATAGAAGCCGACTTTGAACCGGTGTATGTTGTCCCCAAGGACAAAAAGAAAATTGTTACCCAACTTAAAGAAGCTCTAAAAAACGCCGATGAGTTAATTTTAGCGACTGACGAAGACCGAGAGGGTGAAAGTATCAGTTGGCATTTGTACCAGTTGCTAAAACCCAAAGTACCGACAAAGCGGATGGTGTTTCATGAAATTACCCAGGATGCGATTAAAAAAGCACTGGCTAATTGTCGCACCATTGATGAAAAATTAGTACGCGCCCAAGAAACCCGACGCATTTTAGATCGCCTGGTGGGATATACCTTATCACCCCTACTGTGGAAAAAAATTGCTTGGGGACTTTCTGCTGGACGTGTGCAGTCTGTAGCCGTGAGGCTATTGGTGACTAAAGAGCGCCAACGCCGAGCTTTCCGGGAAGGTTCATATTGGGATTTAAAAGCGAGTTTATTACAGGAAAAAAGCCCCTTTGCTGCTCAGTTAGTGACTCTGGGAGGGACAAAAGTTGCTACAGGTAGTGATTTTGACCCCGCCACAGGACAAATAACCGCTGGGCGGAATGTGGTGTTATTAAATGAGCAACAGGCATTAGCACTCCAGGAACGCATTACAGGCAAAACCTGGACTGTGATGGATATGGAGGAGCGTTCAGTCACACGGAAACCTGCGCCCCCGTTTACGACTTCTACATTACAGCAAGAGTCGAACCGCAAACTGAGATTATCAGCACGGGATACCATGAGAATTGCTCAAAATCTTTATGAGCAAGGATATATTACCTATATGCGGACTGATTCTGTGCATTTATCAGATCAAGCTATTACCGCTGCCCGCTCCTGTGTAGAACAGAAGTATGGCAAGGAATATCTCAGTCCCCAACCTAGACAGTACACTACTAAATCTAAAGGCGCACAGGAGGCACACGAAGCGATCCGCCCTGCTGGTAGCACTTTCCGCACTCCCCAGGAAACTGGTTTAAGTGGCCGGGAATTTGCTGTTTACGATTTGATTTGGAAGCGAACAGTAGCTTGTCAAATGGCAGACTCTCGCCAAACCCAAATTACTGTGCAGTTGCAGGTGGAAGATGCTGGTTTTCGTTCTTCTGGGAAACGGATTGATTTTCCTGGTTATCTCCGCGCCTATGTTGAAGGTTCAGACGATCCAGAAGCGGCTTTAGAAGATCAAGAGGTAATTTTACCAGCTTTAAAAGTGGGAGATCATCCTAACTGTACAGAAATAACAACAGTGGGACATGAAACCCAACCCCCCGCCAGATATACGGAAGCTAGTTTGGTGAAAACCCTAGAAAGTGAAGGTATCGGTCGTCCTAGTACCTATGCAAGTATTATCGGCACTATTATTGACAAAGGTTATGCTCAGTTAGTTAATAATGCTTTAATTCCTACTTTTACAGCTTTTGCTGTGACTGATCTACTGGAAAAACATTTTCCTGATATTGTTGATCCTGGCTTTACCTCCAAAATGGAGCAAACTTTAGATGAAATTGCTACTGGTGAAGCTAAGTGGTTGCCCTATCTGCAACAGTTTTATCTGGGAGAAAAGGGTTTAGAAACTTTAGTTAGAGAGCAAGAAAGTAAAATTGATGGGGCTAAAGCTAGGACAGTAGAACTAGAAAATTTAGATGCCAAAGTCCGTATTGGTAAGTATGGACCTTTTATTGAGGTAGAGAATGAGGAAGGGGTAGTTACTGCTTCTATTCCCAAAGACTTGACACCTGCGGATCTTGACCCCAAACAAGTGGAATTTCTACTGCGACAAAAAACCACAGGTCCAGATCAGGTGGGACGACACCCAGAAACTGGTGAACCTATTTATGTGAAAATAGGTACTTATGGTCCCTATGTACAGTTGGGTGACAAAACTGACGAAAATCCCAAACCCAAGCAAGCTTCTTTACCTAAAGGGGTGACTCCAGAAAATGTGACTTTAGAGATGGCTGTGGGGTTGTTATCTTTACCGCGAACTTTAGGTGAACATCCAGAAACAGGAGCAAAAATTAAAGCTAGTTTGGGTAGGTTTGGTCCCTATGTTGTCCATGATCAAGGTAAGGATGGCAAAGATTACCGTTCTTTAAAAGCTACTGATGATGTATTGACAATTTCTTTAGAGCGTGCTTTGGAGTTGTTAGCAGAGCCGAAAAAAGGTAGGAGTAGCAGTAGCAGTAAATCTAAGGCGGCTTTGCGGGAATTAGGTAATCATCCTGATGATGATGCCCCTGTAAATATCTATGAAGGACCCTATGGGCTTTATATCAAACATAACAAAACCAATGTTGGTCTACCCGAAGGAGAGACTGTAGAAACAATGACTTTGACTATGGCCTTAGAACTTCTAGAAGCTAAAGCATCTACAAAATCTACACGCAAAACTACGAAATCAAAAACCACGAAAGCTAAGTCTACAACCAGCAAAACATCAAGTAGTAGAGGTAAAAAGAAAGAAGAATGAAATTAGGTCTCAAGGTAGCTTCTGCCCCTAACGGTGATTTCTTACCCTTTCCCTCATCCTTGTGATAATCTAATAAGTAAGGACGGACACAAAACCAAAATAATTGTTGGTTTATGTCTGAAAAGCAGGAATCTATCAGCCTAACTGGAAACTGAAAATATAATCATGTAGACAGTTTATATGATCCTGTTTGTTGACATTGAGGTAGTATCTCAGGAGCGTTCAGTTCAATGGACTATATAGATAAGGTACTGGAAAAGCTGAAAGAATTAGCGCGGAAGCTAGTTGAAGCATTGCTGGGACCAGAAGCTGAACCGGAACCGGAACTGATTCCGATTCCTGTAAATGACCGTTCCCGTCGCCGCTAATTAACTCAAGGTATGAGGAGATTATCTTGTTACCTTTAAGTGTGTTGGTACTGCACGGGCCAAACCTCAATTTACTAGGACAACGAGAGCCGGGTATTTACGGTTCTCTGACCTTAGAGGACATTAACCGTCGCCTTACGACGGAAGCTCTCAGATTGGAGGTGAAAGTTGCCGCGTTGCAGTCAAATCATGAAGGAGTTTTATTAGATGCGATTCATGGGTCTTTAGGTCAACACCAAGGAATAGTCATTAATGCAGGGGCATATACCCATACCAGTGTGGCTCTCAGGGATGCGATTACGGCTGTGAATTTACCTACTGTGGAAGTTCATTTGAGCAATATTTACCGCCGAGAAGATTTTCGCCATCATTCCTATATAGCACCAGTGGTAGTTGGCCAGATTAGTGGCTTTGGTGTGCAAAGTTATTTGTTAGGTTTACAAGCATTAGTACATCATCTGCGAAAGGATGAATTATAAGCATCCTGGTGATTTTGGCTTTTGGAGTAAATTTTGAACAAAATCTCACATCTCAAATCCAAAGCAAAATTATATGCGTTATTCTCTCGTAAATCGCGTTAGAGGTGCTTTCCTGGGAATATTACTCGGAGAAAGGTTAGCTACTCAGAATTTATGTAATTTAGCTGAAATTGCGGTTCTGGGTAGCAAAAGTCTAATTAGGTTAGGGAGATTAGAAACTGATGAATGGCTAATTTTTTACCAAAAACTGTCCGTGAACTCAAAAACGGAAAGTGTTTTGCGGGTAAAAGTAGTTTTGGCCACTTTACCGATTGCAGTTTTTTTTCATGAGAATACTGATAAACTAAAAGACAATTTGTTACAAGTATTGCAAGTTTGGGATATTGAGCCAGTTGTTAAAGATGTAGCTTTAGTTTTTGGGTATGCGATCGCCAAATCTTTAAGACAAACACTAAACCCTTGCCAACTCATATCCCAAATTGTTTCTTTTATAGGGGAAACAACAACTGACACACCACAAAACTTACATAAAGTCAAAGTTTTATTAGAAGAAGGGGCAGGATTAAAACAGGTACAAGCAGAATTCTCACAGCCAGAGTTGAGTAATTACATGGCATTAGCTTTATACTGTTTTTTAAGTACCACAGAAGATTTCCAACTGGCAGTTTTACGATCTCAGAAGAATTTTAGTAAACACAGTTCTAGATATATAGACAAAGATATTACTGGGGCATTAACTGGGGCATTAACTGGGGCATTAACTGGGGCATATAATGGAACAATTGCTATTCCTGTAAGTTGGCAAATGCTCTTGTGTGAGACTGATTCACTGTTGTGGGGACAAAATCAAAATATTTCTGATCAAATATTAAAATTAGCTGATGATCTGGTGGCGGTTTGGTCAGGTGCGTATAACATCACTCCACATACTCATGAATTGACCAAGGAAGAATGTCGAGTGAGTTGGAATCTGAATCCGATGTCTGTAACTGCTGCACCCAGTGTCATTCGTCCCAGGTGACTATTCCCGTGCTATATTATATTCATTTTGGTTGTCTTGTAAAAAAATCTATCCAGTCAAATCTGTTTATATATCTAAAGTAAGGTGAATGGAATAATGGATGGAGAAGTAGCCACAATTGTCTTGTTTTGGTCGTTCAAAGTCAGAAACTACAGCCAGAGGTCATGAAAACCCAGCGATTTTTGCAGTCCTTGACCCAGCAACTGAGACAATGGCGGCGACAGTATAAAGTATTGTGTCGTAAAGGTAAGTGGCTTTGTGCGGTCAACAGTCCTAACAGCCAAATTCTGCATAGGAGATTATTGCGGATTATTTTTCGGCATTTGCTTCTATATCTATTACCAACTACTGACAATGGTGGACATCAACCAGCCAGAAAACCTCAGCAGTCGAATGTGAAATCTTTACCTAGAAATCGCGGTATTTATGCAGGTGTTAGTAACTGGTTGCACAGAAAACGCTCTGTCTTCATTTTTTGCATTGCTATAGTTTCTCTGACAGGTTTGATGGGTCATGAACTATACAACCAACCTCAGATGCAAAGGGGGTCAATTGCTCCGCAGACATTTATTGCTCCCAGAACTGCAAATATAGAGGATCAAGAACAAACGGAAATTAAACGTAAAGCAGCACAGGAAACTTCCCAACCTGTGTTAATGATTAGTACCCAAAAAAATGAACAGATTCAGGCAAATTTACAGAAAATTCTGGAAGATGCTGGTGAAGTTCGGACTATAGCTGGTTCTTTACCGTTTTTTGATGTTTCCATTTTAGCTATTGATAATCAAAAATATCTTCGTTCTTGTGTAGATGCTGAATGGGAAAAGATGAAAACTCTATTGAGTGAATACCGAGCAAATCATCAGTTGAATTCTCAATCAAAGGATAAACAGAGATTATCTAGATCCTTGAATCGTCAATTGTTTTCTCTATCTGAATCTACCAATTCAGGAATAAATAATAATATTAATACTCCTCAGTTTGATCAAGCATTAGCAGAGTTACAAGCCTATAGCTTAACCACTTCAAATGATAATTTTTCTCTGCTGATTAATCAAATTTATCAAGTGAGAAAAGGATATAAACAAGCTGCTAAAAAACTGTTTAATATTAAAAATGAGATTTCTTTGGAAGTATTAGATCCTGTATTTTTGAATTTGTCTGATCAAGATTGGGTGAAAACTCAAATCGGTATTAATAAAAGTGCTGAAAGAATGCTAACTCAAGGTATACCGCCAGGACTACCTTCTAATATTTTAAAGGATGCTGCTAATTTACAAGTACAAATTTCTGTACCTGCTGAGGCTGAAGCTTTTGCGAATAAGGTTTTATTAGCGGTGCTTGCGCCAAATTTGCAGAAAGATGAGGAACAAACCCAAATCAAAGCACAAATGATGGCGGATAATGTTCCTGCTGTGATGCGAGAAGTGAAACAGGGAGAGGTGATAGTTAAGAAAGGGGAAATTATTACTTCTTGGGATTTTGATGTATTGGAACATTATGAATTTATTAGTCGTGAGGTTAATTGGTTACAGTTAACTTTTTTAGGTGGTTTGGTTAGTGTTGGGGTTGGGGTTTTTGTCTGGGTTGATCGTCGCTTGGGTAGTCCTTTAAGACAACGCGATCGCCTGTTAATTTTGCTTTTAACTTTAAGTATTCCCAGTATTTTAGTTACTGGTGTACCTTATACTACTTGGATTGCTACTGGTCTGTTATTAGGTAGTTTTTATGGACCAATTCTTGGTATAACTGTGGTTAGTTTGTTATCAATAATCATTCCAATTACCTTAGAAATTAGTAAAATTGCTTTAATTGCTGGGGCGACTGGGGGCATTTTAAGTAGTTATTTAGCCCAGAGGTTTAAATCTCGTGAAGAGTTGGCTTTGTTGGGAATTATTATTGCTTTAATTCAAGGTGGTATTTATCTAATTTTAAATGTTTTGATAGGTGCGGCTTTTGGTTCTGCTTGGTATATTGTTTTGCAAGATTCTTTATTATTTGGTTTATCTGGTTTGGTATGGAGTGTGACGGCTTTAGGTTTAAGTCCTTATTTAGAGAAGTTATTTGATTTAATTACACCCATCAGATTAGCAGAGTTAGCTAATCCTAACCGTCCTTTATTAAAACGATTAGCTACAGAAACACCAGGTACATTTCAACATACTTTATTTGTGGCTACTTTAGCAGAAGCGGCAGCGAAAAAGTTACGTTGTAATGTGGAATTAGTAAGAGCAGGGACTTTGTATCATGATATTGGGAAGATGCACGATCCTTTGGGTTTTATTGAAAATCAAATGGGTGGTCCTAATAAACATGATACGGAAATTAAAAACCCTTGGCACAGTGCGGAGATTATTAGAAAACACGTGACGGAGGGGTTGGTGATGGCGAGAAAACATAGTTTACCGACAGCAATTCAAGCGTTTATTCCTGAACATCAAGGTACAATGGCGATCGCCTATTTTTATCACCAAGCCCAACAAATGGCTAAGGAAGATCCGAGTATTATTGTTAATAAAGCGGATTTTTGTTATGAAGGACCCATTCCCCAATCCAGAGAAACGGGTATTGTGATGTTAGCTGATTCCTGTGAGGCTGCATTACGGAGTTTAAAAGATGCAACTCCTGAACAAGCTTTGAATATGTTAAATAATATTATCCGCGCTAAATGGCAGGAGCAACAATTGGTAGATTCTGGTTTAACTAAGGAGGAAATGCCGAAAATTGCTCATATTTTTGTGGAAGTTTGGCAGCAATTTCATCATAAACGCATTGCTTATCCTAAATAGGGAATAGGGAACAGGGAATAGGGTTAATTTTTCGTTACATTTCATACTTAGGATTCGGAAATAGTCAATAATTAAGAAAGGGTAAAAAAAAGGAAGTGATTGGGTGAAATGAAAGGTATGATGAAAAATCAATTACTTTCTCAGCAAGGGGTATATCAAGGCAACTTGCTCAGTCACATCACTGAAGGTATTTATCAAAATTTTGATTTATCGGAAATAATGGCGGCTACAGTCGCAGAAATCAGAACTTTTTTAAATATAGATAGAGTTAAAATTTATCGTTTTGATGGTGATGGTAGCGGTGAAGTAGTAGCTGAGTCAATAAATAATCATTGCTTACCGTCGTTGTTAGGTTTACATTTTCCTGCTGGTGATATTCCACTGCAAGCGCGAGAAATGTTTATTAACTCTCGCCAGCGCATTATTGTAGATGTGGCATCGGGTAAAAAGACTATTAGCAGGATTAAGTCACCAGGAATAAATGAAGGTAATAACCAAGAAAATATTCGCTATTTATCGGTTGATACTTGTCACTTACAGTATCTCAAAACTATGGGGGTGGCTGCTTCCTTAGCCATACCAATTCTATATCATAATCATCTGTGGGGTTTGATGGTGGGTCATCATACCCTACCTAGACCATTTACAGAACAGGAATTACAAATTGTTCAACTGTTAGTGGATCAGTTACTAATTGCGATCGCCCAATCTCATTTATATACACAAGCACAACAACAGGTAGAACAAGAAACAGCAGTTAGTGAAGTTAAAAACTGGTTAGTTTCTTCATTAGATCAGGAAGATATTCACCAATCTATACTGCAATATATTACTACTACCTTGGATGGTAACGGTGCAAGACTTTACATCACGGCTGATATCGCCAAACATTCAGCGCAGATATATACTTGGGGGGAACAACCTCAAGATCATTTGATTGAAGAAAATAAGGTTTGGACAAATTTGATGGGATGGCAAGGTGTACTGGCTTTAAGTCACAGGCAACCGTCGGAAGTGGTGAGAACTGGTGAAAAAAGTGATTATTCTATCCATCAAAGCCGTGCAGTTTATTGTTACAGTATTGCCGATTTTCAACAAGATAATCAACTAAAATCCTTAGCTAGTGCCTTTGAGCATACTCCGATTAAGTCTTTACTGATTATACCTTTACAATATCAACAGCAATATTTAGGTTGTTTAACTGTTTTTCGTCCAGAAATTGAAACTGAAACTTTGTGGGCTGGGCGTTTTAACCCGGATGAGCGGAATTTGCTACCCCGTGAGTCTTTCGCAGCTTGGCGAGAAATTAAAACCGGACAAGCTCAACCTTGGAGTCAACACGAAATTAAACTTGCTCAATCCTTTGGATTACATTTGTATATTGCAATTATGCAGCAGAGAGTAAATAATTTGCTGCGTCATCATACATCCAATGATATACTCACTGGTTTACCAAATCGGTTGTTATTTGATGAATTGTTAGCTTTGTCTTTGGTAAATATTCATCAGCGGGGCGGTATTTTAGCTGTAATGTGCTTAGATTTGGATAGATTTAAGTCAATTAATGATAATTTGGGTCATGTGGTAGGCGATCGCCTATTGCAAACCGTAGCAGAAAGAATCAAAAATTGTTTAGGAGAAAAAGATACTGTAGCGCGTTGGGGAGATGATGAATTTACCTTGCTACTACCGGAAATTAAATGTGCTGAGGATGCGGTTAAAATAGCACAAAAACTATTAGATGTAATTGCCCAGCCTTTACAAATAGATAAACAAGAACTCCACATTACTGCTAGTATCGGTATTGCCTTAGCACCCTACGATGGAGAAGAAGCCGAAACTTTAATCAAACACGCAGATACTACCCTCAACCGCGCCAAACAACAGGGCAAAAATAATTATCTGTTGTACACAGCCACCATGAATTCTACCTCTTTGGAGAGGTTAGTATTAGGTAATAACCTTTACAAAGCTCTGAGCAGGAAAGAACTTCTGTTACATTATCATCCACAAATAGACTTAAAAACTGGTCAAATTGTGGGAATGGAAGCCCTGGTTAGATGGCATCATCCAGACATGGGACTAATTCCGCCATCGGAATTTATTCCCGTAGCTGAGGAAACAGGATTAATTTGTGATATTGGCGAGTGGGTACTACGTACAGCCTGTACCCAAAATCACCAGTGGCAACTAGCTGGACTGCCACCGATACGAGTAGCGGTTAACCTCTCGGCTAGGCAATTTCAACAAACCAACTTAGTAGAAATCATCACCAAAATTTTACAAGAAACCCAACTAGAACCCCAATATTTAGAACTGGAAATTACAGAAAGTTTATTAATGCAGGATGTAGATTTTACCGTTTCTGCATTAAGAGAACTACAATCTTTAGGAATACATATTTCTATGGATGACTTTGGTACAGGTTATTCATCCCTGAGTTTATTAATGTACTTTCCTTTGAGTAGTTTAAAAATAGATAAATCCTTTATTTGCAACTTAACTAAAAATTCTGGTAACTCGGCAATTATTAACTCTGTAATTTCTTTAGGACATGGATTAAATTTAAGTTTGGTAGCGGAAGGAGTAGAAACATTAGATCAACTAGAATTTTTGCGGTTAGCTAACTGTGATATTGTCCAAGGATTTTTATTAAGTAAACCGCTGAGTGCAGAAGCTGCTACTAAATTTCTCTTAGAAAAGTTTCCTCAAAATACTCAAAAAATCCTGCATCAAAATAGTGATTTAACTACCTCTTATCCCATTCCTAGTAATGAAATAGCGAGATTATCAAAACTGAAAGAATATCAAATTCTCGATACTCCCTCTGACACAAACTTTGATAATCTCACTAGACTTTTAGCCAGGTTGTGTGAAACTCCCATCGCTTTTATTAGTGTGATTGATGAAGGAAGACAATGGTTTAAATCTAAACAGGGATTAACTATTAATGAAACTCCTAGAGAAATAGCTTTTTGCGCTCACACAATTTGTCAACATGATTTATTAATAGTTAATGATGCTTTAGTTGATCCCAGATTTTCAGAAAATCCCTTAGTTACATCTCACCCCAAATTACGATTTTACGCAGGTGCGCCCCTAGTTACCAGTGAAGGTTTTGCGTTAGGTACTCTTTGTGTGGCAGATTATGTACCCAGAGAATTAACTCCTGAACAACAAGAAACTATCAAAATTTTGGCTGTGCAAGTGATGACAACTTTGGAATTCTACCGGAATCAAATGGAAAGGTTAGAGTTAATAAATAATTCATATCAGCCGGAAAAAATCAACCAAATCCAAGCTAAATTAACCAAAACATTAACCCTGTATCAGCAAAAGGAAAAGGAATTAGTTGAAAGAGTGAACTTAGCTCAATTAAGTTCCAATATTGCCAATATTTTGGGACAACCTAAAAAGCTATTGCAAATTCTCCAAAGTTGTACAAATATTCTTACTCAAAATTTAGATATTGCTTATGCAGGAATTTGGTTAAAAAATTCCACTAAGGAAATTATGGAACTAGAAGCTAGTTCTGTATTATCTATATCTCCTCATTATTCATCTAATTGTATAGTTGACTTTAAGGTTAATTGGATCACTGAAAATATTCAATTATTTCAAACTAATGACTTACTCAATCAAATTACCTTAAATGAGCGAGAGTGGATAAAAAGGGAAAGGTTACAAGCTTTTGCTGGTTATCCTTTAATTATAGATAATTCTGTAGTGGGAGTAATGACAGTATTCAGCCGTCAAAAACTAACTACCAGAGCTACAAATCAGTTATCTATTATTGCTGATGATATTAGTCGTTGTATAGAATATAAACAAACTGAAGAATTATTGAAACAACAAAATCAAAGGGAAAGATTAGTTGCTAACATTACTCAACGTATCCTTCAGTCTTTGGATCTGGATGAGATTATGGATACAACTGTGAAGGAAGTTAGACAATTTCTGCAAACTGATCGAGTAATTATTTACCGTTTTAAAGAAGATTGGACTGGTGTGGTAGCAATGGAATCTGTGGGGGAGGGAATTAAATCTATTATATATAGTGTCATTGATGAACCTTGTTTTAGAACAGTTTATGTACCTAAGTATCGTCAAGGTAGAGTGAGGGCTATTGATGATATTTACACTGCGGGAATAGGGAAATGTCATTTAGAATTATTGGCAGAATTTCAAGTTAGAGCTAATTTAGTAGTACCAATTATTCAAGGTCAAGAATTGTGGGGTTTGTTAATTGCCCACCACTGTAGAAGTCCGCGTCATTGGCGAGAATTAGAGGTTAATTTATTAAGTCAATTAGCTACCCAAGTGGCGATCGCCATTAAACAATCAGAATTATATCAACAGGTACAACGCCAGGCTACCATTGATGGTTTAACACAAATTGCCAACCGTCGCCGCTTTGATGAGTATTTTTGGCAAGTTTGGCAGCAGATGAAGAATAGACAAACACCCATATCAATTATTTTATGTGATATTGACTTTTTCAAACTTTATAACGATAGATATGGTCATCCTGTGGGAGATGATTGTTTACGTCAAGTAGCTACAGCTATCCAAAAATCTTTAAATTACCCTGGTGATTTAGTAGCACGTTATGGTGGTGAAGAATTTGTGGTTGTGTTACCAAATACTTCTGCTGACGGTGCTGTCAAAGTAGCAGAACGTATCCGATCTCAAGTCAAGGCTTTACAAATTCCCCATGAAAAATCTTTAGTGAGTAATTATGTAACCCTGAGTTTGGGAATTGCCAGTATTACTCCTGATGCCCATATCTCGCCTGATAGTTTAGTTTCTACTGCTGACGAAACTCTGTATCAGGCCAAAGCCCAAGGACGTGATCGGTTACACTGTATTTAAGGAATTTAGAATTTAGAATTTAGAATTGGGGAAGAAAAATTTTTTTAAGCTGGTGTGCAGCTAGATTGGATATTGTGATAAGTAGTCATGCAAAATAAATTTTATATCCCACATTCCGCACCCCCAGTGTCACAATCGGTAATTTCGGATTTCTTAACCACCTTCAGGATAATTTTAATACAAAATGGTTGAAATCTTAGGTGGCGATAGCGAAGCGCTGCTGCAAGCAGTTCGCCAATCTCAAATCCCCAAACAACCAATCTTCGTTGTGTGACAGTTTAGGGTGCGGAAGGTGGGTTTTATGTCCCATTCCTCATTCTAACCGGCTTTCCGCACTTCAAAATGTCATACATTAATACTTCAATTAATTTTACAAAAAATGTTGACATTACTCAGTATTTAAACGTATGAACTATAGACCTTTGGCGATCGCCATTTAACAACCATTAGCCCTAATTTTTGTAGTTTTCATATATTACAAAACGAAGTGCGGAATGTGGGTTCTAAATTCTTCATTCTAAATTCTAAATTCTAAATTCTTCATTCCTATTTTGTTTCCTGAATTTGTAATCTGACAGTATGTTCCATTGCACCACTGAGTTTAATTTCCATGACTTCACCTCCCAGTGGTTCTACACAACTGAGCAGAGAACGCAAACATGGGGTACTTGCACCTGTGTCAACATATAACCTATCAGCGAGGTTACTAATTTTTTTCCAAGTCATGTATAACTTAGCTATTCCTTGTTCCATCTGGGATGCTTGGTTAACTAAATCAGCGGCTATACTTAAACAACCTATTCTTTGGGCTTCTTCTAAAGCAGTTTCAATATCTACATTTTCTTCTGTTAGTGCTTGTACCTGCACCGCAGATTTTAAATATTTAGCTAATTGTCTGGCTTCTGTAGTAGCTTGTTTGAGGGTATCCACATCAGGATTTGCGGCTATTTCCCGCTGTAAGACCTGCTGATGGGATTCGGGCAGTTTTTCCATTTCCTTAACCAGAGGGGCAATGTAGCGAGCCGGAAGACTGTTATCGGCGGCTTTTTCCTTGACTGGTTCAGGTAATAACTCTGAAGACATGGACGTCCATTCATCGGTGAGTTGACGGACTTCTCGACGGGTGATGCGATCGCCTTTTTGGGCAGCTTCACTAACCATTTGTTGTACTTCTGGTGATGCTTTAGCAGTTTCCACAAAAGCCCGCTTACTAAAATTATTAACCGCGTTGGGGTCTAACTTACCATCTTCAATTAAAGTATCAGCGCTATTAGCCAACTGTATCCAGTTATAGGCCTGACTTTTACTAATTTCCCGTTCCTTTAACCATTTGAGGAAACCAGTACCCCTACCATCGCCACCCTTTTTTTCCCGATCACGAATTGCCCGTAAAATACGACCACGCCAAATTTCCGTTTGCAAATCAAAGCGATCGCATACTTGCCAAGCTACATCTAACTGCTGTAAAAAGTCAGACTCAGCAATTTCTTCATCTTCAGGATCTGGTAATTGAAAATCTAAGTCTACAGGCTGTTGCAGTGCAGCTGCAAGTTCATTCATAGCGTCGGTATCTGGCACGATGTGTAAGCTCTTTTGGGTATGCGATCAAATAACTATTGCCAATTCTGCACAAATATACAGGATAAGCAACAATGAGCAGGTTAATATTATAGAGGATAAATCAAAAATTAGTTAAATCAATTTAACATAAGTACAAAAGCGATCACATCCTTGACTTACCTCCAGTTCAGCAGTTTCTCAATGTTTTCGATAGTCTAGAAATGAATCTGTAGGTAAAAACAACTATGAATCAGGTGGACTATCTCCGCATTAGTTTAATTGACCGCTGTAATTTTCGCTGTCTGTACTGTATGCCGGAGGGTACAGAATTACAATACATTCTCCAACAAAATTTATTAACCGATCAGGAATTAATCACTCTCATTCAAGATGTATTTATTCCTCTTGGTTTTACTCGCTTCCGTTTAACTGGTGGTGAACCTTTACTGCGTCCTGGGGTGGTGGAGTTGGTAGAAAAAATTGCCCATTTTCCCCAAACTCAAGATATCTCTATGACTACAAATGGGTTTTTATTAGCTCCCATTGCCCAAAGTCTCTATGATGCTGGTTTAACAAGAATTAATATTAGTTTAGATTCTCTTGATCCAGATATTTTTGAACAAATTATTGGTAATCATGGACGTAAACGTTGGCAACAAGTCTGGTTAGGTCTTCAAACTGCTTATGATGCGGGGTTTGATCCTTTAAAGTTAAACGTTGTGGTGATACCCGGTGTGAATGATCATGAAATTTTAGACTTAGCCGCTTTAACCATTGATAAAAACTGGCACGTGCGATTTATTGAGTTTATGCCCATTGGTAATGGTGATTTGTTTGGCGATCGCGGTTGGGTGTCTTCTGCGGAGTTACGTGATCGCATTCGTCAACGTTGGGGATTGACAGAATCACAAGTTCGTGGTAATGGTCCAGCAGATGTATTTCAAATTCCTGGAGCAAAGGGAACTGTGGGCTTTATTAGTCAAATGTCAGAATGTTTTTGTGATCGCTGTAACCGAGTCCGTCTATCTGCGGATGGTTGGTTGCGTCCTTGCTTACTCAATGAATTAGGACAAATTGATTTAAAATCTGCCTTACGTGATGGTGTTAGCACCCTTGAGTTACAAGAACAAGTTAGAAACTTATTAACCTTTAAATCAGAAATAAACTTTAAACAACGCGACTCAGGTACAGTCGGTACTTACACCCGTACCATGTCGCAAATTGGGGGGTAGTTATCAGTTATCAGTTATCAGTTGTCAGTTATGAGTCATTAGTATTTATTCTGACTCCTGACTCCTGACTCCTGACTTCTGACTTCTGACTCCTGACTGTTAAGCCTTACGTGAGTAGTATTCCACCACGAGTAGTTCATTTACCTGTAATGCTACCCATTCTCTTTCAATCAAAGTATTGACTTTACCAACCAACTTGTTTTTATCAAACTCTAAATGATTAGGAAGGTTAGCTAAACCGGGATACTGTAAGTTAGCTTCTACCAATTTCTTGGATGCTTCTCTATTTCTGACACCAATTTCTTCACCGGGGCGGCACTGATAACTAGCAATGTTAACTACACGGCCATTAACGGTAACGTGTCCATGATTGACTAATTGACGTGCTGCGGGGATAGTGGGAGCCATACCCAAGCGAAAAACAGTGTTATCTAAACGCATTTCCAACAATTGCAATAACACTTTTCCGGTAGAACCAGTTACACGTCTGGCTTTACGAACATAGCGGAGCAATTGCTTTTCTGTTAAACCGTAGTTTAAGCGTAGTTTTTGCTTTTCTTCTAAACGAATAGCGTATTCAGTACGTTTCTTGCGGTTTTGACCGTGTTGTCCAGGTGCATAGGCACGTCTAGCACTTTTCCGAGTTAATCCTGGTAATTCGCCCAAGCGACGAACAATTCTGAGGCGAGGCCCTCTATATCGGGACATGAGTTTCCTTTATTTAATCCTGTTTAAACTTTAACCAAATATAGTATTATCACATTATTTGGTGCAATTATCCAGAGAAATATGATCAAATATTATAAAACTTAGGGTTTTTAGCAAAAGTTTTTGGTGAAGGGGTGAATTAACGGTAAAACTTCCTGAACTGGATAACTGGTTGGGAAAATCCTAAGTTAGCATAACCTTGGGTGTTTGGAGAATCAAAATAACATGATCAAAAGCCACAAACTCAGAATTAGCGGGTTGATTGCCGCACCAACAATGGTGATAGCTGGACTATTCACCCACATTCTACCGAGTCAAGCTGTGATAGATTCCTATAAAAATGACCACCGAACCTGTGCGGCGCAGTTATTGAGATCAGGAGTGGACGCAAACGCAGTATCTCAAGCCTGTGCTATCGCCCTTAGACCAAGAGAGTTATCTGGTTGTGTAGCAAAAATCACTAAAAATACAGAAATTGCAGGTCCTGAAGCTCTGGCTTCCTGTCATAAAGCCCGTCGCCAAGAGGATTTTGCTACCTGTGTAGTTGGTATTAGTAAAAATACACAACAAGCTATTAACCAAGATACTTTAAATTACTGTGGACGGAGTTTGTTACCTGTAACTTTTGCTACTTGTGTCGTTGGCTTACGGAAAGAAATTGATTTAGACCCATTGAAGGCTTTAGATACCTGTATTGATGCTAGTGACCGTGCTTTGGGCATCGGTTCTAGTTCAATGACACCATAACAATCTACTGAAATCTATTGTTTCTAAATGTTTTTATCGTTTTGTAGGGTTGGCAAATTGTCCACCCTACTTTTGTGCTAAAAATCACAGATGTGATTAAACCTGGTAAATTTACTGAACTGGTAATAATGTCACATCCTAACTAGGGGTTGCTGAAAAAGTCTGTTCGTTGAGGTAGGGAATAGGGAATAGGGAATAGGGAATAGTTTCAGCTATCTATCATCCCCAAATTTTTGGATTTC
>RDXV01000082.1 GCA_004292695.1 Nostocales cyanobacterium
AGAGGCAAAAGGCAAGAGGCAAAGGGGTTTTATAAGATTTAGGTGTACGAAGTTTTGTATGGCTACGCCACGCAAGCTATCAAAATTCAAATAGGAGTCTTATATTTACAAATATTCCTAACCTCCTATTGCATTTTGCCAATGAGAAAAGGTAATTTTAGTAATTTCACCTTTTTCTAAATGATATATTTTTTCTAAACATTTTAAAAAAGCCTGAGCATATTTTTCTAAACCTAATAAACACAAACATTTCAAAATTCTAGTAATTCTTAAATGGTTATGATTTCCCCAATGTAACCAATCTTTTTTACGTTCATAAAATGACGCATTCATTTTAATTTCTATTTTCCCATCTTCCTTTTCTGCACAGGATAAACCATAAAAACCCAACATCAATTTTAAAGATGTAAATAAATTACTTTTCAAATCTTCGCTATCTTGAAAAATTTGAATATCCTCATCTGTTAAAATTGGAGCATGAATATTAAAACGACTTCCTTCCATTAACGGAAACAACCACTGAATATAATCATGGGTTTTTTCCAACCATTCATAATCTTGTAGCCAAATATCCTGTAATAATCTACCACGATGATCAGCAACTTTACCAGCATAAAATTTAATAAATTGGGAATATTGAGTCATAAAATTATTCACCTACACGATTTAGAATAGCTTCTATTACTTTTTCTGGTGCTTCTCTTTGGATAAAATGACCAACATTTGGAATCACAAACCTGTGATAATATCTCAAAAAAAATACCTCTTTATTTGCGCTAGTTTCTGGTAAAGTTGCCCCATCAGCACCACCATGTAAAACTGTAGTTGGTACATCTATTTTTGGCGAACTCATTAATGTTTGGTGAATCACTTCATATTCAGGATCATTAGCAGAAAACCCCCAACGATTGCGGTAAGAATCTATAGTAATATCTACCCAATCTGGATTATCAAAATATTTAGCAGTTTCTAAAAATTCATCATCACTAAAATTCCAATTTGGACACCATAACCGCCACATATATTGAATTAAATTTTTTCTATCTTGATTTAAAGTTTCCCTTCCTTTTTCTGTACCAAAAAACCATTGATACCAATATTGCTGGATTTGGGAAAATGAAATATTTTGTTGGGGGTTATTTGTTCCGTAACCTACAGATAATGCTGTTAATGTATATAATAAATCTGGTCTTAATGCTGCGATATTATAACCAATTCTTGCACCCCAATCATGTCCAACTAAATGTACTTTACCAATATTAAAACCTTGATTTAAACCTTGAATAAATTCAATTATATCCTGTGACAAAGCTGCTAATTGTCCACTTCTAGGAGTTTGTAAATCTAAAAATTCTGTAAATCCACAACCACGCAAATAAGGTGTAATGCAGTGATAATTAGCATTAACTAAAGCGGGAATAACTTGACTCCAAGTTAAGGGAGCATCTGGCCAACCATGTAATAAAATTATAGTAGGATGATCACTATCACCATAGCTATGGTAAGCAATATTTAAACGGGAAGTTTTGAGATATTCAATCATTGAGATAAATCAGAAATTACAGAGACTAAACCATTAACAACTCTGGTAAATTTATCAAAATCAATTTTATCAATTGTATCATCGCCTGTGTGATAATATTTATAGCGATAGGGTGCGGTATCTGTGATCATGATTCCTTGATAACCTTGTTGCCAAAAAGACCATTGATCTGACCAACCCACACCAGGAATATAAGCGGGTAATGCTGTTCCTTGAGATGGGAATTTTACATGATTTCTAAAAGATGATATTGCTGTTTTCACTAAATTACTAGATTTCAGATCACCAATAAAACTGATAAAGTTACCTTGATTGGGATAAATTAAATTTAATGGATATGGATATTCTTGACTACCTGGTTGCTCATTAAAATATCCCATTGTTTCTAAACTGAGCATGGCAACTATATTTTTACCCTGCTGTTTTAATTTTTTGGCATATACTAAACTTCCCATATTTTCTGTCCAGAAAAATGGCGGTTCTTCGTTTGTAAATGCGACAAATTTAATGGTACGGTTTGTGTTTTTATTAGCAAATATTCTGGCTAGTTCTAAAGTTGCCGCTGCACCAGTACCGTTATCATTTGCACCTGGACTTGTGTAAGCTGTATCGTAATGACCACCAACTACAATAATTTCTTCTGGTTTTGTAGTTCCTGTTTTTTCAACTTCGATGTTGTAGTAAGATTGGTTATCTATTTGATATTCTTGTTTTTGGACTTTGTAACCAGCTTGACTAAAGGAATTGATAAAAAAATTTTCAGCTTGATTGAGTTTTTGATATTGATTATTATTGCGAACTCCAATGTCAACAGCAAGGGTTTGTATATCTTGTTGCAGTAATTTTTTTAAGTTTATTTCTGATGGGGTTAGGGGTGGTATTTTTCCTATATAACTGTTTCCTGGCATCCAAAACATGATATTCCAACCCCAAATAATTAAGGTTAGCAGAACAGTAATAAATACTGCTAATCGAATTAATCCAGATTTGTTAATTAGTTGGAGTTTTCTCATAGTTTGTAGTTAGGGATTTATCGCTAAGGAATGATAATGTAAATCAAGGGCTGAAGCCCTTACTACATACATCTCCAGGGTTTATATTATCCATTCAGATGTGCGATCGCCTAAATCTAAGGGGATACTAACAGCTTTACCCAGTCGGGGACGTTCCTTAGTTTCTGTAATAAAAGTTTGTACTTGTGCTGCCCCGCCTAAAGCATGAAGATAGTTAGCAATGCTGTCAATATGGGCTTGATAGTCAGCTTCGCTTAAAGGAAATGAGGCCTGTTCGGCATATCTCCACATGACTTGGAGAAATACTTTTCCTTGGGTGCGGCGGAATTGGAGATCATAGGAAAATCCCCATTTATCTATTAAAAGTTGTCGTAAGTCCTTACCAGTCATAATGTTTTAGGTTTTATTATTTTAGATTTTATTTTGTTTTGATACTATGCAAGCGAATTACTAATTAGGATATTGTCACACCTCTAAAACAGATTTAACGCCTAACTAATGGGATCATGGCTGCTCTCATTTAGATTTTACATATAATTTATGAAGAAATCGAGCCAGCCAAAACCACTGAGATCAAATGTCGAAGTGTGGTTAAAAATTTGTGTTTCTTGAGGACGCAGAGTGTCAAACATAATCATAGTACAAAGATATTGCATTTTGTCTGCATCTGTGATGCAAGATGTGAATGTGATATATTTAGTCTTGAGTTCAAGAAGCGTAGATCCTTGGGAAGCGGTGAAAGTCCGGCTCAGAGACTGCGGAGAGTTAGAATTGATCTGACCATAGCTCCTGTGTGACGGAAATCCCAGACATCAGACGAAGTAAAACATTCTCAAGAGTAGCTAATCCAATTCAGAACTGAAAAAAGAGACTCCGAAAGAATTTTTTTGAAAGTAGTCCCAACAGCTTTTAGACTAGGGATAGAGGGCTTTGTAGTAAGTCCTGTTGGGGTTATTCCCAGCAAACAAAAAGCATGAGATATTTGTCTATGCTTTTTGAAACTATGATAAGGATATAAAGAAATGTAATGCTAACAGAAAGTGGTGCTAGATAGGTCTTCTGACTCAGAAGAATGGCATCATCGGGGCGTTGGTATTTCAACTCAGACAGAGTGGGCCAGTTACTGCTACTCTTGTCAAAATGCTTAACAAATTACACAAAGAGCGCGTAGACTATGGCTCAATTTTCTGAATCAATGGACGTACCCGATATGGGTCGTCGCCAATTCATGAACCTGCTTACTTTTGGGACTATTACCGGGGTAGCTGCTGGTGTATTGTATCCTGTTGTTAACTATTTCATTCCTCCTGCTACCGGTGGTGCAGGTGGTGGTTCAGTAGCAAAGGATGAACTGGGTAATGATGTTAGTATCAGTCAGTTTCTGGACAGCCATAATGTAGGCGATCGCACCTTAGTACAAGGCTTAAAGGGAGATCCTACATATATTGTGGTGGAAAGCAAAGAAGCAATTGCTGACTACGGTATTAACGCTATCTGTACTCACTTAGGTTGTGTTGTTCCCTGGAACGTAGCAGAGAACAAGTTCAAATGTCCTTGTCACGGTTCTCAGTACGATGCAACTGGTAAAGTTGTCCGTGGCCCTGCCCCCAGATCCTTAGCGTTAGCTCATGCTAATGTCCAAGACGACAAAATTGTCTTAACACCTTGGACAGAAACCGACTTCCGCACCAACGAAGAACCTTGGTGGTCTTAAACAGTGCTGAGTTATTAGTCTCCAGTCAATAGTCTAGAACTTGTAAACTCACTCTTGACTAATGACTAATGACTAATGACTAATAACTAATGACCAACAACCAATGACAACTGACACCTGACTTTATAGAGATGAGAAACGCCCTTACACCAGCGAGGTTAACTCGCACAGCTAAAGCGATGTTAAATACATTGCTGATAGCGATCGCTACTGTCACCTTTTTCTTCACTAGCGACTTCGCAATTCCGCAAACAGCCGCTGCATATCCTTTTTGGGCGCAAGCTGCTTACCCTGAAACCCCCCGCGAACCGACAGGACGGATCGTTTGTGCCAACTGTCACCTAGCGGCTAAACCCACAGAAGTAGAAGTACCTCAATCAGTATTACCTGATACAGTATTTAAAGCCGTAGTTAAAATTCCCTACGACACCAATGTACAGCAAGTAGGGGCTGATGGTTCTAAAGTTGGTTTAAACGTCGGCGCTGTATTAATGTTGCCTGATGGCTTCAAAATCGCCCCAGAAGACCGTATTCCTGAAGAAATGAAGGAAGAAATCGGTGATGTTTACTTCCAGTCCTATGGTGAAGGTAAAGACAACGTAATCATCGTTGGACCTTTACCCGGAGATCAACATCAAGAAATCGTATTCCCCGTACTTTCACCCGATCCTGCTACAGACTCCAATATTCACTTTGGTAAATATTCCGTTCATGTGGGTGGTAACAGAGGACGTGGACAAGTTTACCCCACAGGTGAGAACAGCAATAATAACGTATTCAATGCTTCCGCTACTGGTACAGTTACTAAGATTGCGGAAACCAAAGGTGATGATGGTCTAACTAAGTATGTAGTTAGCATTCAGAATGAAGTTGGTGACGTTGTTGAAAATACAGTTCCCGCAGGTCCCGAAATCATTGTTGCTCAAGGACAAGCAATTAAAGCCGGTGAACCTTTGACTATGAACCCCAATGTTGGTGGTTTCGGTCAAAAAGATACAGAAATCGTCTTACAAGATACTTCCAGAGTTGCTTGGACAGTAGCTTTCATCTGTTTAGTGATGATCGCTCAAGTTCTGCTGGTACTCAAGAAGAAGCAGGTAGAGAAAGTTCAAGCTGCTGAGATGAATTTCTAATTTCTTTGTTATTGATTTATTTGAGGACAGGTTTTTTACCTGTCTTTTTTTAATTCTGCTTTTTTATAATTTTGAACGCAAATTAACGCAGATAGACGCAGATGCTCTGGGAGCATCCCAAATGTGTAAATTTATTTCTAAAACTTTTAACAAAAATATAATAAAGTTATCTATGTTATGGTTTAGTGACATTTCTCGAAATATTTGATTTTTTAATAATTATTTACAATTAATATTGTATTTGCTTCTATATCACTGGTTTGTTTGGTTGGATCTAAAGACTTTCTGGAAATCTGATTATAAAACCCAAAATATGCACAGAATCAGCTAATGATAAGGGTTTGGGATTTATGGAATGTGGGTAAATTTCAGTAGATAAACCTTCACCTTTTTTTGTTTGTTTGATCTGAATATGAATATCAAATACAAATCAATGGCTATTTGCTTGATTTTTAACATCTATTTTAATTAATTTGTCTTTTGTTACTATTTTTAACTTTAAAAAAATAAAAATTTAGAAAATAAGTATTTAGATGATTTTTATGGCTTCAAAAGGAAAAAATGATAATTTTTGATATTTTTAACCTTAAAAACTTTATTTATCTAAACTTTTCAGATTTTATCACCCTTTGCTTTCCAGGAAATTTGCACAATAATGACTCTCACAGACCTCACACAAACCCAGAAAATTTGGAGTGCAGGGGCTAGTGATTAGAGCTAAGAGAAAAAAATATAAGAGGTGAAAAGAAATGAAATTAGCAGTTTATGGAAAAGGTGGTATTGGTAAATCTACAACTAGCTGTAATATTTCCGTAGCCCTAGCTAAACGCGGTAAGAAGGTATTACAAATTGGTTGTGACCCCAAACACGACAGCACCTTTACCCTAACTGGGTTTTTGATTCCTACCATCATTGACACCTTGCAGGAAAAAGACTACCACTATGAAGATGTCTGGCCAGAAGATGTCATTTATAAAGGTTATGGTGGAGTTGACTGTGTAGAAGCTGGAGGACCACCAGCCGGTGCGGGATGTGGTGGCTATGTGGTGGGTGAAACCGTCAAACTCTTAAAAGAACTTAACGCTTTTGATGAATACGATGTAATTTTATTTGACGTTCTCGGTGATGTGGTTTGTGGTGGTTTTGCTGCCCCATTAAACTATGCCGACTACTGTATGATCGTTACAGATAATGGTTTTGATGCTTTATTTGCTGCTAACCGCATCGCTGCTTCTGTCCGTGAAAAAGCCAGAACTCACCCCTTGAGACTAGCGGGTTTAATCGGTAATCGTACTGCTAAACGTGATCTGATTGATAAGTACGTAGAATCAGTACCTATGCCTGTTCTAGAAGTATTACCTTTAATTGAAGATATCCGTGTTTCCCGTGTAAAAGGAAAAACGATGTTTGAGATGGCAGAGTCAGATCCTTACCTAGAGTACGTTTGTGACTATTACCTCAGCATCGCGGATCAAATTTTATCACGTCCGGAAGGTGTCGTTCCGAACGATGCACCTGATCGTGAACTTTTTTCTCTTTTGTCAGATTTTTATTTAAATCCGAGTAAACAACAGGCCACTAATGCGGAAGACGAATTAGACTTGATGATTGTATAAAACAATTATCTCTTCAGCATGGGGGAAACAATGGCTTTCTTCGATAGTTTTACGGATTCAATCAAACAGAAGTGGTTACAGTTCTTTCAGTCCAACCGTGACTGGATCATTCTGCAAATGACTATAGAGTCGGTTTATACCCCCGATGGTGGTAAACGTCCTTCCTCTTACCTAATTTTGGGTGTAGTCAATGCTTTAGAACCAAAATTAGCTCAGTTGATGTTTCCGTTTGCAAAATTAAATCCAGACGCTGATACTCTAATTGATGTGTTAGGACTACATTTTGATCCAGATATTACCCTTGGTAATCGCTTGAGTCCGCTGCATGAACCAGAGACTTATTCTCATGCTTCCCCAGAAGTGACAGAAGAAGTTTCTCAACCGCAACCATCGGTAGATGATGATTTCAGCATGGATGAAGAACCTGCTGTCAATGATTTCAAAATGGATGTAGTAGAGGATAAAAATTCCTTTGATAGTATGTCTTTTTCTGAAGACAAAATGGAGGAGGAATTTCAACCACCAGTTAATTTAGAGACAGAAGACGATTTTGGGGAAATGTCTTTTGATGCTGTAAATTTAGCTGCTGACAGTATGACAGAGGACTTTCAACCACCTGTTGATTTAGAAACAGAAGATGACTTTGGGGAAATGTCTTTTGAAACTGTAGATTTAAGCGCAGATACTAATAATTTAGGTGGTTTTGATCTATCTGATGAAAATGAATTTGCAGAATTAAATCAACCTGATGACAATGAATTTCGGGATGTAATTTCCGATGTTTGGGGTGATGAAGGGGAAGATAATAATACCCTCTTGGGTGAGGAATTACCCTCTGAGGTTTTTGATGAGTCAGAAATGGCTCGTCTCTTCCCCAACAATTAAATCAGTGAATAGGGAACAGGGAACAGGGAACAGGGAACAGGGAACAGAGGGGAAAAAATTAAACATTTATTCTCAAATTCTCTTGAATCCTTGATCTCCTGACTCCTTGATCTCCTGATTACTGACTTATAAACCTTATTTAAGGGGAGAAGATTAAAATGACTATTGCTACAGAAAATACCGCTTCTAATAGTGCTTTAAATTTTGAATGTGAAACTGGTAATTATCATACTTTTTGTCCTATTAGTTGTGTGGCTTGGTTATATCAAAAAATCGAAGATAGTTTCTTTTTAGTTATTGGTACAAAAACTTGCGGTTATTTTCTGCAAAATGCGATTATGCAATGGCTGAGTTAGAAGAGGGTGATATTTCGGCTCAGTTAAATGATTATCAAGAATTGAAAAGATTGTGTGAGCAAATTAAACGCGATCGCAATCCTAGTGTAATTGTTTGGATTGGTACTTGTACCACCGAAATTATTAAAATGGATTTGGAAGGTTTAGCACCTAAATTAGAATCAGAAATTGGTATTCCTATTGTTGTCGCTCGCGCTAATGGTTTGGATTATGCTTTTACTCAGGGAGAAGATACGGTTTTAGCGGCAATGGCTAATCGTTGTCCTGATCAAGCACCGACTACGGAAACAGAAAAAAATGAACGGAATGCAATTCAAAAGTTATTGCATTTTGGCAAGAAAAAAGAAGATGTCGCCCAGGAAGAATCAGAATATGTAGATCATCCACCTTTGGTTTTATTCGGTTCTTTACCTGATCCGGTTGTTACACAATTAACTTTAGAATTAAAGAAACAAGGTATTAAAGTTTCTGGTTGGCTACCTGCAAAAAGATTTACAGAATTACCTGTTTTAGAAGAAGGTTATTATGTTGCTGGTGTGAATCCTTTTTTAAGTCGCACAGCTACAACTTTAATGAGACGCAGGAAATGTAAATTAATTGGCGCTCCATTTCCTATTGGTCCAGATGGTACAAGAGCTTGGGTAGAAAAAATCTGTTCTGTTTTTGGCATTACACCCAAAGGTTTAGATGAAAGAGAAGCACAGATTTGGGAAAATTTAGAAGATTACGTGAAATTAATTCGCGGTAAATCTGTGTTTTTCATGGGTGATAATTTGCTGGAAATTTCCTTAGCTCGGTTTTTGGTTCGTTGTGGAATGACTGTTCCAGAAATCGGTATTCCTTACATGGATAAACGCTATCAAGCTGCTGAGTTAGCTTTGTTAGAAAAGACTTGTCAGGAAATGAATGTTCCTTTACCAAGGATTGTGGAAAAGCCGGATAATTACAATCAGGTGCAAAGAATTTATGAGTTAAATCCTGATTTGGTAATTACTGGTATGTCTCATGCAAATCCTTTAGAAGCGCGGGGTATTAATACTAAATGGTCTGTGGAGTTTACGTTTGCACAGATTCATGGTTTTGGTAATGCGCGGGATATTTTGGAGTTGGTAACTCGTCCTTTAAGAAGGAATAATAATTTGAAGGATTTGGGTTGGGATAAGTTGGTAAGGGATGAAGCTAAGGTTTAAAGTTTTGCGTGTTCTTTGGCAATTTTGGGCGAATCTTTTGGGGTTCGTCCTTTTTTTTGTTTATGGAATAACGAACCGCAGAGGCGCAGAGGTCGCAGAGGAAGAGAGGTGTTATAATTTTGATAAGTTGTTTTTTATTTGTAGTAGTTAGGGTTGGTTATGAATAAAACTATATCTTTTCAAGAGGTAATTGAATATGTGGAAAGTCTTTCTCAAGAGGATCAGGATTTTTTGGTAGAATTAATTAAGAAAAGGAGGATTGAAAAACGTCGTTTAGAAATAGCTAAGAATGCAGATCAAACTTTAGCTGCTTTGTCAGCAGGTACGGCTAAAAAAGGCACTGTTACAGATTTATTAGCTGATATCATCGAAGAAGAATGAAAACTTTAGTTTGGGATAGTAGTTTTAAAAGAGCATTCAAGCGAATTGTTAAGAAAAATCCTCAATTACAGGATAAAATTTCTGAAGTGTTAGAATTACTAGCATCTGATTATCTAAATCCTGTTTTAAAGTCTCATAAATTAAGTGGTCAGTTAGACGGTTTATGGTCTTGTTCTGTAGCTTATGATTGCCGAATTATCTATATATTAAAACAAGATTCAGATACACAAGAGGAAATGATTGTGCTAGTTGATATTGGTAGTCATGATGAGGTTTATTAAAAAGATTTATTTAGAGTAAATTATGCTACAAGACATTATAGAAGTCATTCCTCAAGATAACTATCAACTCTATCTGAAATTTGAAGATGGAAAAGAAGGTATTGTTGATGTTAGTCAATTAATTGAATTTACTGGTGTTTTTCAACCTTTACGGGATATAGAATATTTTAAAACCGTGAAAGTTAACCCTGAATGGGGAACAATTTCTTGGGATAATGGCGCAGATTTAGATCCTGATGTTCTTTATTCTATAATTACTGGTGAACCTATTTCTACCTATCATGGAAATCAATATGTCGAAATTTCTCATTAAGTTAGAAGTTATGACAACAAAACCAGCTTTATTAAAAACTAAAAAGCCTTTTCCAGTAACTAAGTTGGAGGATGTCGCAGGTTGTTTGAAATATGATGGTGAACCTGCAACGCTGGAAGATATGGAAGATGCTATTTGTCAAGGTGTTGAGGAAATTTTTACTAATCCATAAAGTAATGTTGCGGATTGATTAACTGATGAAATACAATAGTCTTTAAAAGTAAGAAATAAAATTTATGAGAATCTGGTCTTATTTAGTTGTTTCTTTAGTTGTGTTTGGTGGGGTTAATACTGTAAGTTCACCTGCAAAAGCTGAAGAAGTTTGTAAAGTGACTGACCCTACAGGTACTCCTTTGAATGTAAGAGATGTCCCCAATGGTCGAATTATAAATCAATTGAAAAATGGCAAGGAAGTCTACATTTTGGAAATTGCCCATGATAATAAAGAAAGACCTTGGGCAAAAATCTCTGGTTATCACAATGGTAAATACAGGGTTTGGGGTTGGGTATTTAGAGAATTTATTAGTTGTTATAATCGCTAATGAAATATGAAGCTAAATCTAAATTACAAAGAAATGCCATTTTTGCCATATTATCAACGTAAGGATTTACCTGCAAAACCAGGTATTTATTATGTTGGTAATGGTGATTCTCCTGTCATGTATATAGGACTTTCTCATAATTTAAGAAATCGTCACCTAAATCATCATCGTCAATCAGAATTTGCAGAAATTGAAAATGCTGTTATACGTTATCGAGTTGTTACCGAAGATTTTTTAAATAAAATTTCTAATCTTGCAGAAAATCTCAGAAGACTAGAAAAACAAGCTATTAATTATTATCAACCAGAACTTAACAGAAAAGCTATAAAAAGTCAGCCTAAATTATCCCTTGGAGGAGTTTATATTCAAACTCATCAAGTCGCAACAGCAGGATATTGTTCACATTTTGACGCTGAAGATGGAGAAGAATTAGCCATTACTACAAGTGCAAGTAAGATAAATTTAATAAATAAAGCTATTGAAAATAAACGTCCTATTTTTTTAATAGCGTCAGGTAATTATGATGAGTATGTAAGAGAAGATTATGATAATTTGTCTGAATTGATTATCTTCAAAAAGGAAAAAATTTATATGATTATAAGTTGCTTTATTCCTTATGGTTGCGAAGTTGATCACAGTTATAAACGCAATTATACTGTATACGGTGGAACTTCTAAAATATTTATTGAACCTTACATTATTCTTAACAATCAACCTGGATTTAAGGAATTTAAAAAAAGTTATTTGACAGTAGGATTTACTAACTGTGAAAAATCCCCCTTTGCTCAAATTTTGTTAAATTTAGGAGGTTTTCAATTAATTTAATTTTCTATTTTTAATAATGGTCTTCATAAATACTTTCACGACTAACAGCATAATCAGATAAAGTAGGCACGTTTGCACCAACACACGCCGCAAAATCATCAGCTAATTCATCTAAAGCACTTTCCAATTCTTGATCATTTATTATAAAACCTTCTAAACTTCCTTGATTTTTCCGTCTTGCTTCTTGAATAATTAACTGTTGTAAATATTCACTAGCTGAATTATAACCACCTTCGGCAATTTGTTGATCAATCAAACTTTTCAGTGATTCAGGTAGAGTAATATTAATATTAGTCATGGTCTTTAAATTAGGTGCAGCAAGGTTACTATTATATCAACATTTTCCAGTTATAATAAAATAAGTATGGCTAACTTGATCAGAGTAATTAAAAATTATGCTCAGTGGAATTAAACAAAAGGCTATTGTCGGTAAAGATGGAAAAATCGAACTATCTACCACTGAATTACCAGCAGGAACAGTAGTAGAAGTTATCATTTTAGTAGAACCAACGACAGAAGAAGATGAAACTACTTATCTTCTCAAGTCAGAAGCTAACAAAAAACATCTGCTCAAAGCTATGGAAAATATTGAACAAGGTAATTTAATTTATGTTGATTTAGATTATTCTGTCCTGTAAATATCATTATGACTGATTATATATGAACCATCAACTCTATGAAGAAGATTTTAACCTTTGGCGAGAAACTCTCGTTACACAAATCAAAGAAAAGCATTTTCATGATATTGATTGGGAGCATTTACTATTAGAATTAGAAGATATGGGTAAATCAGAAAAACGGTCTTTCTTGAGTAATTTAACAATTTTAATTGCTCATTTACTCAAGTTAATTGTTCAATCTGATGCACCGGAAATGATGAAAGGTAGTTGGTACAGTTCTATTACTGAACATCGGTTTAGAATTAAAAAAGATTTACAAGAAAATCCTTCTTTTAAAAATTATCTCCATGAGGTAATTTCTATAGCTTATTCTGATGCTCGAAAACTGGCAATTAAAGAAAGTAAAAATGCTAAATTAGGCGTGAGAAAACCAGATGAATCTGAATATCCTCTTGATTTACCTTTTACTTTAGAACAGTTGTTAGATGATGATTTTTATGGAGATATGAATGGGGATAAATGATACTCAAGTTTTAACCAGGTAATTCTAAAGGTTGAGAAGGAATAATAAACATTAATTCTGCACCTTCTGGTTTTTGTTCTGTAGATGGTTTTAACTGCAACCATTCATGAAAACTAATTCCTAATTGAGATATTGCTTGTATTTCTGTTTGGTAAGATTCAAAGCGGTTATTAGTTTCAATCATTGATTCCATGACTGCAAATACTTGGGGAAGTCTTGTAAAAGCTTCTTTTTCAAATCTACCTGTTAATGGTGTGGGATTTCCTCCAAATAAACCCCAGCGTATCTCATTACGATCTACAATAGATGATGGTAAGGAAGACAACCATTCATTATTATTTTGTGCTAACTTAAATAGATTCTCACGCAACATATCAAATACAGAATTTTCATCTAAATTAGCGTTAATCCATCGGTAAATTTTGGTTAATCTACATAAATCAATTTGTCCTTTAAATTGAGGGTGTAAATATGCTGCTGGATTAGAAGTAAGCATGATCTCAACATACTGATTAATCAGTAACCTAATAACTTTTGATCCTTCTTGAAAACGACGAATTGCTGTTTCATGTTCTTCTAGTTCTAAATAACAACGAGCTTCGGCAATGTAAGCTAAAGATAATGTTAGGATATATTTATCAATGATTTGGCTTTTTTGGGAAAGTTCATTAACGGTGTAATCTTTATAAATATGTTCTGCTTCTAAAAAACGATTAATAGCTTGTAATGCACTACTTCTCCGGTTTTCAATTTTAGTCATTGTAAAAGCATTAATCGCTAATTCGATTGCAGCACGGAAGTTAGCATAAAAGCTCATGTCAATTTTCCGATTGATTTTATTTAATAATTCCTGCGCTTCCTTTAGTTGGTTTTCTATCTCATTCAGACGCTGGGATATAACAGCAAAACCCATTACTGAAACACCAAGATTGAGAATACTAGCAGCAGTAGATACTTGCAAAATACTTTGAGAAAATTGTAAAGTTTGCCCAATTGAACCGATCTGATTTTCAATACCATCTAAACGCTGATTCACATTAGAAAAACCTTTAGCTAAAATTTCTGAATTAGTATTAGCGTCTCGCAACCAAGTTACAATTTTCTTACTTGCTACATCCCGAATTATACCCCCAACTCGTTCAAACGTTCCATCTTGTAAGCCTTTAGCAACCCAATCTGCCAATAGAAAAGAAACTTGAATTGGTAAACTCATAATTTTTTCCTGGTTGTAAAAACTTCAGCAGCGTTATGTATAACAATAAAATTGTATATTATTTTATATTGCAACACATAACCATGCTTAGTTAATTATCCTTATAGTGTTGTATCTTGACAATATAGTGAAATGTTTTTTAACGTTTGCGTGGTGTGTTGGATAAATACTGCAAAGGAAATAAAAAGAGCGATCCTAATTTAAATCCATTAAATGTGGGAAATATTTAATTAACTAATAATTAACTAACAGCAAAATCTGTATATTTCCTTACTGAAGGCAATTGAAAACCTAAAACAATATCCTCTTTTGGTACACCTAATTCAACCAATTCATTAGCAATTCCTACCTCTGTACCATCCTGCTGAATCCAGATTTTACCATCAATAATATCTAAATGTAAAACAGGTCCATAAATACGATTTTGATCACGCCAACCTACATAAATTAATTGATAATGGTCGTTTTCTGAATCAAAAATTGTCTGAGCCTGAATACGTTTATCCCAAATAATATTAGCGTGTTGTTTCAGTAAATTTTTAATATATTGCCGATATTCTTCTAGTTTTTCCATTCTGATATTACCTCCTGTTCAATATTATAAACTACTAAACACAGTTGATTTTGTTTAATTACAGATTGAATAAATGGAAGTATAAAAAATTCATTATAAACAGTAATAGGAACTGCTAAATATAAAGTTCGTTCTGGTTCTTGTTGTTGTAAAGCAAGACGGTAAATGATAAATTGTCCTAATGCAGCATAAAGTTCTGTAATTTTTGAAGGATTAAGGAAACTTTTAATTTCCACAGCTATTTTTTGTCCTTTTTTTTCGGCTGCAATAACTTTTTCAGTGCCTAAATCAATATATAATTCAAGTGTTCCGGCTTGCAGAGGATAAGGATCATGACTGATAAACCATTCCTCTTTTTCTAGTGCTATTTTGACAATGTTATGAAAAACATCTTTAGCTGGCACAGATTTAATTCCAAAATTTTAATGTGGATTTGAGTAGAGTATTTAAGTACCCCGGCAAAATTAATTGCACATAATTATTGAATCAAAAATCTTTGTAAACCTTCCCTGTTCCCTCTCCTAACTATGAAATTTATTTTGCACAACTACTTATATTATAACATTTTCTAGTTATAATAAAATGTAAAAGTTGTATTTTGTCAAAATGCCAGGAATTAACTACCTCTTTCCAACCCCCGAATAAATGGAGAAATTGCCCCCACAAACTCAACAGTAGACTCATAGGGTAAAACATTTCTTCCCTGAATTTTTGTACCCTGTGCTTGGGGTAAACATTGAAGATATTTAGTTAAATTATCATCTGCGGTTTCGTTCTTCCCTTCTTTACTAATAGCCGATGACTTATCACCAAAAACTACAAAGGTCGGTTTTTGAATACCTGCCATATCACCACTATAATCTCTTTGCCAAAACTTCGCTAAAAATGCAAACACCGCATATCTTCCAGCCATATTTTCCGCATCTGCCATCAAAGTATTTAACCATTCATCATCTACATTTTGACCTTCTGCAAATAGTCTTTTTGTAGAAAATGACTGTAAAAAATTACGAGTTCTCGCATAGCGAAAAAAAGCATTTCCAACAGGAGAATCAAAAATATTCCAAAAGATTTTTTGTCTCCGTTGACTGGCATTTTTTGTAATTACCGCCCAGGATGTAGGACCAGATAAAACTAAACCTTTAATTAAATTCGGTTCTAATTTTACTAATTCAATAGCTACTGGTAATAAACCACCTTGGGAAATCACAATTACAGGGGTTTTAACTACAGTTTGTAAAAAATGTTGTAACTGTGCTGCCCAGTCTATGGGTGTGTATGCTTTCCTTGGTGCTTCACTTTCACCACATCCCAATAAATCAGGACTATAAATTATATTCCCATGATTATTATTGTACCATTCATGACAAAATCGCCGCCAAAATAGCTTTGATAAACCCACACCAATAGGATGAATTAATAAGATGGGAATACCTGTAACTGAAGCGTTAATTGGACGATGTATTTCATAAGCACAACGAAAACCTTCCCAATTATAAAACATAGTTTCTGATGCTGTGCTGGAATAATTGGGTAAACTTGGTGATTGCATAATCCTGATGTTTAGAAACTACTAAAACAAACTACTAAAACAAACTACTAAAAAATGATTTGTGGGTGAATAAATTCATATCCTGCATCTTTGATTTTTTGATTGGATACCCACGCATTATGAGGACGATTACTTTTATTAGCTGCATCCCAAATGACATCAGGGAAGTTGTTTTTTGTTAACACATTACTAATTAATTCTTTACTGCTCAGATGACTGTCATCAACTAAATTGTAAATACCTTGTAAGCGGTGATGACGGGCAAATTCTATCGCTCCGACAATATCATCTAAATGTATCCAATTTGTTGTATCTTCTCCTTTACCTGGACGAGTTGTACCTGCTGCTCTACTAAATATTTTAATCAATTCTCTACCAGGTCCATAAATTCCCCCTAACCGCAGTATACAAACCCGTAGGTTTTCGTTATCAGCTGATAGTAATATTTCTTCTGTTTTTCTGAGAATTTGAGCGTTAACATTAGCAGGTGCTGGTGGTGTTTCTTCGTCTACCCACACACCGTTTCTATCACCATATATAGAATAACTACCTGTGTAAATCAATTGGTGAATGTTTGGTAAATACTTGAGAATAGAAACTAATGTTTTGGCAGTTTCTAGATAAGTATGTTCATATTCTTCTCTGTTTTTTGCCCCGACACTCAATAATACAATATCTTGATGTTTTAATATTGCTTTTAGGGTTTCTGGATCATTACTTTTTGTGACTACTACTTTCTGTGCTACGTTTTGTAGTTCTATAACTCTTTCTGGGCTAGTTGTAGTTGCAGTAATTACAAAATCTTGATCTTGCCAATATTGAGCAACTGCACATCCAACATAACCACATCCAATTATTGCTATATTCATGATATTCTAAACACAAAAAATTAAATTAAATTACTTTCTCAATTTACATTGACAAAATTGTTAATTGTCAATATTTATCACTAATTATTGCTGTTATTTTTACATCCAATTTTAAAACTTAAAATTTACACTCCTCTCTGAAAATATTGTAATCTACATATAAAGTAGCTTGTAGCAGTACAGCTATGAGTTTCTGTTACAGAAGATACTATTTTTAGGAATTATTTTCCTCCGCAATTTTACTAATTCCCCTACATAGTCGAGAAGTTAACTCTGTGCTGGATATTTTAAGTCACTTAGTATCACTTACCGATGAATTTCCCCATCTGGCATAATAGCACCTGTTAAGTTCGCACCGATTAATTTAACTAACAAACGTTCACCTGAGCGAATTCTAGCACCTGTTAAGTCCGCACCTCGTAAGTCCGCACCACTTAAATCAGCACCGATTAAATTAGCTGAACGTAAATTAGCTTCTCTTAAATCTGCTAATAACAAATTTGCTCTAAATAAATTCGCCTCTGATAAATCTGCCCCTCTAAGGTTGACTTTGTGCATAAAAGTATCACTTAAATTAGATCCGCTCAGATTAGCATAACTGAGGTTTCTGCCTGATAAGTCTCGATTACTTAAATTAGCACGACTAAAATCTCTACCACTTAAATCAGGATTTTGAGGGGGTTTTTGAGAATGTGCTTGTTTTGGTTGGTAGTAATGAGATGTTTTTTTAGGTTGAGTAGGCCGAGTATATCCTACGGTTTGGGGTTGATTTTTGAACGATCTGATCTTTTCTCTTGCTTCGTTGAAGGCCTTGAGCTTTTCTTGGGCTTTTTTTTGTAAGCGCTCATTGTCTTTAGGTAAACGATCAGGATGCCAAACAAATACCAAATCTTTGTAAGCCTGGTTCACTTCCTCTAATGTTGCTCCAGGTTCTAATTCTAATATTCTATAATAATGCTCCAGTTCACTCATCATGATATGTGCGGAAGGTCCAAGTAGGAGTTTCTTTATTTATTATGTGTGATGTTGTCATTTTCAGTACAATTATTTAGTTATCAGTAGAAAAAGGGAATAGGGAACGGGGAATAGGAAATAGGGAGAAAAAATGAATAATGACCAATAACTAATGACTAATAACTAATGACTAATGACCAATGACCAATGACTAATAACTAATTCCTATATTGAATGATGGCTCGCCAATATGCGCGGATGGGAATTTGATAAATTTCAATTAAAATCCAAATTATAATCCCTAAATGCGATAGGAAAGTCAGTAAAGTCCAAATATAAGGTATCCAAGATAAAGGTACATGAGGATGAGGTGGAAAATAATAAGCCCCTATACCAATTAAACTGGTAGGGAAGAGGACAAAAACTATGGCTGCTAATATGTAACCCCAGCCTAATTCCACTCCTTCTATTTGCGCTTGATTCCATTTCCAGCCATTCCAGCGCCATATTAAAGGAGGTTGTCGAGAAGGCATTTTTATTTCTTGGGATTCTAAATTGATGGTAAATATTTCTTGACAAAAGTCACAGCACATAGCTTCCATTAATGGCATTGTAGAAATTTTACCTACTCTACAAACAGGGCAGGGATAATCTTCTTGTAAATTTAATTGATGAGAAAAAATAGGTGATTTATTCATAGTAAATCTGAAAATTATGATTAGTTATATTTGATGATAAACTACAATGAGATGAAGAACTTGGTTTAGTGTTTTTTGTAATGTATCTGAATCATAAATTCTGTTCATTTACCTTCTTCTAATGTGTAATCTAGAGTTATATCATGTTTATTGACTATAATTTGATAACTCACAGATCATCCTCAACCTTGTCCTTTTTCTACAGCCTTGGTTGTAAAAAACGGATCAAACATCTTTTTACTATATTTTAGCTGTTTTTTATCAATTAATGATGTTAAAGTTTAGTAAAATTACTTAACGTTAATCAATTAACAGTCAATAAAAATTTAACAAATAATTGTTAACCAGCATTACTGAGTTAAACTGATAAACAAGTGAATAAACACAACATATAAGTTACTCCCTGGCTTGGGTACTAATCAAGATGGAACACTGGCAATTTCTGATACAGAGGCAAGGCGATCGCTCTTGGCAAAGCTTAGAATCAGCAAATCTCAAAATTTCTCCCGGAAAATATCGAGTTTTAGCTCGTTCTTCTCTGTCTCCCAGGGATGTGGAAGTGCGGGTAATTCATTCTACAATTCAAGAATTTCCGCCTAAACGACGTGTTTTTAAGCGTTTACGGCGGATAGATGCAAATGGACTCATGGCGGTGATTCCTTTTACTGACTTTAAACCAGGTGTTTGGGAAATCCGCTGTTCTGGTGATTTGATGTCAGATATGTTAGGTGAGTCTTGGCAATATAGTTTAGTTATCAATGTTTCATCTTCTCCATCTTTACCGCAATTACTCTTAGGTGGTGGTGATGATACGGGGGCAAATTTTCAGTCGTCAGTTATAGAGACGGAAGATTATTCTGATTCTACGGTGACTTCTATTTCTCAAATTGAGGATGTTGATGATACGAATACTTCAGTACCAAGTTTAGAGGATCATGATATTTATGAACCTGTTAACCCGGTTTTGAAAGGTGATACAGTAGAACAAATTGTACAAAATCTACTAGATTTAGCTTTACCTGCTTCTGACTCTTGGGATGATGAACCATCGGCGGATACTACACCAGTATTACCTTTATCTTTACCTATTGAGTTATGTTTAGAACAAGATAATTATATTGCTCAGTGGGGAAAAACTCTACAAATAAATGGTGAAGTGATATCTGCACAGATAGAAAATTTGACAGATGAAAAATTATCAACCATTAGTATTTATCAGTTGCAAATTGTCACGGAATTGCGATCGCCTGTTGAGTCTAATATTTTGATGACATCCCAACAAACTCTAGCAAATCAAGTTTTGCCTTTTACATTTATTGGTAATATCCAGATTCCATCTAATTGTGAATCTAAGTTAATTTTAGGTAATATTAATATATATGGTTCACTTACCCCCAATGATGAAGTTACACTCTTAGGTAATCATTCTTTTACTATTACCGCAGATTTAGCAGATTTACTAAATTTTACTTCTCAACAGACAAATACAGAAAATACAAATAATTTATTAGCTGATCATCAGCCAGAAGAGGATGATCATATTGCTGAAAATCCAGTTCCTTTGGGTTTAGAACTTTTTAACTTGGTAAAAACTCCTACTTTATCAAAATTTCGCTCTTTAAAACCTGCGGGTAATCTGACTTTACCTCCCCGTATTCAAGCGGTTATTATTAATGATCGGGTATCTCCACAATTGCCAAAATTACCCCGTGTTCATAAAAGTATGATTGCTGGTAATTCTGGTTTGGTAGATTCTTTAAACTCCGTTGATCAAGTAAGGAAAACAAGTCAGATTAAACCTATTAATTTAGATAAATTAGCTATTAAACCAGTTAAAACTTCTTTCCCGTTCCTGAAACGTTTAAAACCAGAATCATCTATAGAAAAGACATTATCAATTGTGGAAAATATTCCTGGTTTAGCTGTTAGTTATGAAGAACAGGATATTACAAATTTGGAAAATATTCCTGCGTTAGCTGTTACTTATGAAGAACAGGATGTTACAAATTATGATATTACAAATACCAATGATATGTCAGCAATTATCCCTTTAGTGACGGAGGATTTAATTGAGGAGTCAATTACAGTTAATTCTCCTGAAAATTCTCCGCTAATTAAAAAATGGATGGCAAAACAAGGATTCTTATTAGATGAAGGTATAGAGTTAGTTTACCAAGACCAAAATCAAGCCCAAAATCAAGAGGATGAACAATTAAAACAGGAAGTTTCTGTAAATGAAAATAATGAAAAATTGGGAGAAGTTACAGATGAAGAATTAGTTAATGATTTGCATTTTAACGCAGATTTAGAATCAGAAACAATGCCTATGTTAGATTTACCTGAACATTTGAGATTAGATAATACTGAAACTACTTCTAAACCAAAACCACAAATAAACAAACCTACTCGGTTATCCGAGGAAATTGTTCTCGATGAAGATATCATTTTAATTGATGAGGAAGAAAATGAAAGTAAGGTGACGGAATTAGAAAATTCATTATCTCAACAGTGGGAATTTTTACCGACACCACAGTTATTTTTACCTAGTGGAGAATTATTAGCTGGGGCATCTGTTAAATTACGTTTAGAAATGCCTACAGCTTCATCAACAGTTATAATTAAGCTATGGGTTGAAGATTATCAAACTCGTGCTTTATTAGATGGTCCTCATTTAGTTGAAAATTTACGGCCGACTCCTTGGGGAAGTTGGGAAGCTAATACTCAAATTCTCGTTCCCTTGGGTTGTGTGGAAATTCTGGTGGGGGCGATCGCCTTGGATTTAAACAGTCAACAGGAAAGCCACAAGGTTACAATGGTGAAGACGGTTATTCCTCCCGATCTATCTACCATTGAAGTAGACGAAGTTTTAGGTTTGTAAACTCTGTGTTAAAAATCTTGAGATTTTCCAAAACTATGGGAATTTTTGCAGTAAGCTCCTAAGTGAATCTTATTTTGACTCTAGAGGACTCTTTACTATGTCAGGTTCATTTCTGCCCTCTATTTTGGCATATTCTTCATTTTTGCCTTCCATTTTCGTACCTTTGACTGGTTTGGTACTACCAGCAGTTATTTTCGCGTTCTTATTCTCCTACATTGAACGTGAAGATATCGCCTAATTAAGTCATTGGTTTTGGGTAATGGGTAATTGCTTGGCTTTTACCTGTTACCTTTTCAGGAGATCAAGGAGTCAGGAGTCAGGAGTCAGGAGTCAGGAGTCAGGAGTCAGGAGTCAGGAGTTCTAGGAGTTCTAGGAGTCAGGAGTCAGGAGTTCTAGGAGTTTTTTATTAATTTAATTAAACTAATAAACACTAAATACTAAATACTAAATACTAAATACTAAATACTAAATAAAACTACATTATTCATAATTCCACCTATATCTATTACCAATTACCAATTACCAATTACCCATTACAAATCATGTCTAATCAAGACTGGTTGTTAAAGTTAGCACAACAACGAGCTATTGCAGTAATTCGCGCCCCGAAAATGGTATGGGGTGAAAAAATGGCTTTAGCGGTAGCGGAAGGGGGAATGGGGTTAATAGAAATTACTTGGAATAGCGATCGCCCAGAAGAATTAATTTCACAACTGCGGAGTCAGTTACCACATTGTTTAATTGGTACAGGAACACTTTTTAATGTACAGCAATTAAAAGAGGCGATCGCCGCAGGATCTCAGTTTTTATTTAGTCCCCACACAGATATAGAAATGATCAAAGTTGCTGTATCTAAAGATATACCAATTATTCCTGGCGCACTGACACCTACAGAAATTGTTACAGCTTGGAATTACGGAGCAAGTTGTGTAAAAGTATTTCCCGTACAAGCATTAGGGGGTGTAAGTTACATCAAAAGTTTACAAGCGCCCCTGGGACACATTCCCCTTATTCCTACCGGTGGTGTAACGTTAGAAAATGCTAAAGATTTTTTACAAGTTGGTGCAGTGGGAGTAGGGTTAAGTGGGGAATTATTTCCAAAACAATGGATATTAGCGGAAAATTGGCAAGCAATCACCAAGCAAGCAAAAAATCTTATACACAGGTTAAATTAGTAATTAAAAGGTCTAAGGTAATACAGCAGAATTCAGGAGTCAGGAGTCAGGAGAAGAGGGGGAGGTGGGGAGGTGGGAAGAAAATTCTTTACCTGTAACCTGTCAACTGTCAACTGTCAACTGTCAACTGTCACCTATTCCCAAAAAAGGAGTGTGTTTATCATGACAAAACAGATTCATCCTTTCAAGATCAATCCTGTAAAAATGCTACTTACCAGTGCATTGATCTCCGTGAGTATATTCAGTTTTGGTAACTTGGATTTAGTTCGGGCAAGTTCTAATGATATTAAACCCAATGAAGAAAATACCACTGATATAAATACCAGTGATGTCAAACCCAACAATTCCAATAATAATGATGTAGATGTTAATAAAGAAAAACCTAAGAATGTAAATTCAAATAACACTAATTCCCCAAAAAATACAAATTCTCAAAACACTAAAAATACAACTTCTCCCCAGAAAAAAACTCAAAGTAATAAAATAGCTACAGCTATTCAGACACTAAAAAAATCTGATCAACGTTGGATTCAAATTGATTTATCAGAACAACATTTAATAGCGTGGGAAGGAAATAAACCAGTTTATGCTGTAACTATTTCTTCTGGTAAACGTTCTACACCCACGTTGGTTGGTACATTTAAAGTGCAAACTAAACACAGAAAAACACGAATGAGGGGACCTGGTTATAATGTTGCCAATGTTCCCCACACTATGTATTATCATCGTGGTTATGCCATTCATGGAGCATATTGGCATAAGAAATTTGGTACACCTGTTAGTCATGGTTGTGTAAATGTTGCACCCAATCACGCAAAATGGATCTTTGAATGGGCAAGTGTGGGAACTCCGATCATAGTTCAAAAATAGCCAGTTCAGTTAACAGTTATCAGTAGAAGAAGGGAACAGGGAACAGGGAACAGGGAACAGAAAGCGGAATGTGGGTTGTAACAATTACCAATTACCTATTACCCATTACCCATTACCTAACTTAATTGGGCAACGAGTTGATTTTCTACGAGGATATTGTTAGTTAATAAGTCTTCAACGGTAATTCTTAAAAATCGCTGTTGATCAACTTGAAACATGACTTTAATGCGATCGCTTCCCGGAAAACCTGGGGGTGTAAGTTGGGCAATATTTCTTGCACCTTCGCTATCATTAAGAGGTTTAACTGTGGTAGTTGAAGATTGTAATTTTCGCGTTACCAGGCGATCGCCATCAAAATAAACCTCCGTACCACCTGTTTCCGCTCCCAATTCACCAATAATTAATTCTATACTGGGTTGATTTTCCCTGGAAGCACCTAAAACTAATTCTACAGGTTGACTCATGGGATATGCTTGACCGGCTTTAATAATTGGTTGCCAACTGTGGCGTTGGTTACGACGATCCCAATAACGTACACCATAACTATGATAGAGATAGTCCTTAATTTCCAAACCTTGGGTAATTTGTAAAGCACCTTGGGCGATCGCCTCAAAAGGTTTTTCTGAACGAATTTTTTCTGGTTCAAAATATTGTTGAATCCATGTCTGCACTGCGGGCAATTGCACAGATCCACCCACTAACAAAACTTGGGTAATATCATCTAATTCTATACCTTGACGACGAGCTTGTTGTAATAAACTCATCATGGCTTCGTGTAATTTATCAAAAAATCCATTATCTTTGAGAATATTTTCTAAAGTTGGACGATCTAAATCCAACTCATAACTATCAAAAGTTTCATCATTAAAATAAACTTCACTAGCTTTACTTTGGCTAGATAACTGAATTTTTACCCGTTCCGCTAACCTAGTAGTAATAGAATTAACAGGTAAATTATTAGTTTTCACAAAATAATCAACTATCCAATTATCAACATCTGTACCGCCTAAATTTTGTCCAGCTTTTGCCAAAACACGGGCTGTTTTCACCTTTTGTTTAGAATCTTCCGCCAAAGATTTATTAGCCCATTTTAATAAAAATCCCACAGGTTTATTATTAGTTTGTGCTGTTTGTTCTAAACTGACCAAAGATAAATCTAAAGTTCCCCCACCAAAATCTATCACCAAAAGATTATCCTGATCTGTTAAACCATAACCTAAAGCTGCGGCCGTAGGTTCATCTAACATTCTCACCTGTTCTACTGGCAATTTTTCAAATACATTACCCAACCAATAGCGATAACTTTCAAAACTATCTACAGGAATAGTTAAAACTAAAGAATCTATTCCTCCTTCCATTGCTGCTAATTCTTCAATTACCCTAGATAAAAACCAGTTTCCCACCTGTTCAAAAGTGATAATTTGCCCATCTAACTCAGGTAAAAAACCTTGAATATCTGTACCTATACCCCGTTTAAAACCACGAAAAAACCTTTGATCAGCTTTAAAATCTAATCCGCGATCACGTACCTGCTGTCCAATTACTACTTGATTTTGACTAGCTTCTTCCACATAAACTAAGCTAGGAATTAAGGGAGGATTCAGACTTTGTTGGAGAGACAAACCCGGTAAAGTTAAAGTTTCCGGTTGTTGGGTAACGGGATTCCACCGAGTAATAATTGTATTGCTAGTACCGAAATCTATTGCGATCGCCATATCTAATCTTGGGGATTATGCACCAGAGTGAATATACAGAAGTATTGTTAATATATCCTTAAATTATCAAAAAGTAGAAACTTTTATCAAATTAAATTTGTCATTATGTCAAAATGTTAAACTTTTTCACAATCTTGAGATTTATTCATGAATACATCTGCTCAAGGTATCCCAGGACTACCAGATTTAACCCATCCAAATGAATTAATCAAATTTGGGGAGCAAATCATCCAAAATTCGCTATTACTGGTTGTTTTAGTCATTGGTTTAGGAATTGCCATCGCCCTAATTAACTTTTCATTGAGACAAGAAACCAGAGAACAAACAGTTTTTTTTGGTGAATGGTCTATACGTTATTCCCAACTTCTGAAAGGATTACAACATTTAGCCCTAATTTTAATTTTAACAGTAACTGGTTTTTTTCTCACCTCCACTTTAGGCAACCGTTATCATCATTGGGAACAGGCAAAAATCGCCCAAGTAGCGGAAAGTGTAGCAGGAGATAAACTAGAACAAATTGCCCCCCAAATACGTTACATTACCGAAGAACCCTATACTTACACCACCCAAGTTAACGGAAAAATAGTCAGAGTAACAGATAAACAACAAGTTACCCGGTTTTTAAACTTAGCAAGTTCAAACATTAAAGTCAAAATTGATCAAGGTGTCAACGTTCAAAATAGAAGTGCAATTTATATTACAGAATACAACGCTGAATATAAATTTATTAATCAACTGAGCGATATTAACAGCTTTTTCCTAGAAGCACCTCCACCAATGGGTTACACCCTATTATCTAGTTACCAAGTAGAAAAAGATGGAAAAATAATAGCACAGAAAAACCCCGGAGATTATGGTTTTCCCTTTCAATTAGAACCAGGACAAGAAACAACATTAAAAATTAGTTATCAAGCCCAAGGTGGACCACGTTGGGTATATAATGCCAGCAATCAATTACTATCAAAATTTCAATTAACAGCCACAGCAAACTTTAAAAATGCCGACTTTGCCAGTGGTATAATTCCCCAAGCAATTAACAGTAATAATAACAGCACCGAATTTATCTGGAAATTCGATAATAACGTCTCAGTTAGAAATCCTTTCGGCGTATTTACCAGCACCCAAGCAATAGCTAAAACAGGTATCATACCCCGGTTATTACTATTAGCACCAGGGCTATTTTTATGGTGGATATTATTATTATATTTATCCATCCCCATGAGTTTAAAAAACGTCGCCATTACCGCAGGAATATTCTTTGCTTGTTTATTAACTTTAACCTACACAGCGCGGTTAATGAATGCAGAAATAGCCTTATTAATAATTGCAGGTTTATCACTAGGTTTAACCTACAGTTTCAGAAAAAACCAACCTACCACCATCCCTATCATTATTTGCACCATCACCGGGGCAATTTTACCCGTATTTGGTTTACTCATACCCTACAGCGGTTTAACCCTGAGTTTAGCAGCTTTATTATCAGTAGGTTGGTTAGCTGTACATAATTCCGTAGATATGGTGAGAAGTTAGAAAACAAGGAAGGAAAAACTAATTACGAATTACGAATTAATTCCTTCCATTTTTTTAGCTAATTCCACATCTAAATTACTAATTGCATTACCAATATCATGGGTAACAAGATAAACTCTCACCGTATTGTACACATTAAACCATTCTGGATGATGTCCCATAGTTTCCGCATAAACACCCGCAGTCACCATCCAACCTAAAGCAGTTGCAAAATCCTTAAATTTATACTCCTTGTATAATTTACCTTCCTTAATTTGCCAACCTGGTAAACTATTTAAAGCCTGTTGTAGTTCGGTTTCAGTTAGTTTTTGTGCTGCCATTTTCTGAATTTACACAGTAGTTTGTCAACTCTATTGTATCTGAATCTGAGATATTATTGTATTTGTCTAAATCAGGATATCCAGGATGAGATGATTTTCAGGATAGGAATTTTAAATTACTGGTTCGGATGTTGGATTATTACACTCCGCTATAGATATGATTGAATCTAGGAAAGTACGAGAAAATATTTCTGTTTGTACACAACTTTTAGCCAGGTTAAGATTTGATAGAGGTTTGCTGAAACAACTATTTCGGGAGGATATTATGGAAGAATCTGTAATTTATCAGGATATTCTGCAAAAGGGTGAGCTAAGATGTAAAAAAAGAGAAGCAGTAGATTTAGTTATCCGTCAGTTAAAGCGTCGTTTTGGTAATCTTCCCGTAACAATAGAACAAAAATTTCCTAATTTAGCTTTAACTCAATTGGAAGACTTAGCGGAAGAATTGTTAGATTTTCAACAAATAGATGATTTAGTTAATTATATGAACAACCTGCAAAAGAATGAAGAATTTAGAATTTCTCGTTCCTAGTCTCAGACTTTTCTCGTTCCTAGTCTCAGACTAGGAATGCAAAATGTGAGTCTCCGACTCATAAATATCAAACAAAATTACCTTAAATTCTTTACTCCTTAGCGACTTTGCGCGAAACATTAACTCCAGCATAAATCAAGAAGACTGCAAAAACAAAACTTGTAAATTGTCCAAATATTTCATCCCTAATTTTATTTGTGCATTACCACCATTAACAGCAATTTCTACAAAACCGTGACTACCAACCACAGCTAAAACCTCTCCCATTTTGACATCACTGTAGGTTTTACATCCTGGTATAGTTAAACCATTAATCTGTACACACCAGGTTTTACCCTCTACATAACTAATGGGAATATTACTAACTAAATTACCAAAATGGTCTATATATTGAATGCAACCTTCAATACCATTAGTCTTACTTTGACATTCACCAATACTAAAATTTACTAAAGTATCAGGATTAATTTTATTTCCCAACTTTTGCAAAGATACACCACTTGCTAAATGTGCTGCGACTGGTGCAAAAATATCTCTACCGTGAAAAGTGCTACTAGGTTGAGATAAACGCCAATATTCAGAGTTGGTTAACTCTACTGCTGTAAGAATTGGATATTTTGAAAAAATACCGCTAAAAATACCATTATCTGGTCCAACAAGATAACCGTTTTCCAATTGTAAGGCGATCGCCCTTCTTTTGCTACCTACTCCCGGATCAACTACTGCTAAATATACAGTATTTACCGGAAAATAATTATAGGCATTCATCAGCGCAAACCTAGCAGCAGCAAGATTTTGTGGTGGTATTTGGTGTGTTAAATCAATTAATTGTAAGATTGGGTTAATTGTAGTAATTACACCCTTCATTACACCTACATAAACATCATCATTACCAAAATCAGTTAATAAAGCAATCATTTAGAATGTAGAATTTAGAATTTAGAATGTAGAATTTGGAATTTGGAATTTGGAATTTAGAGTTTAGAATTTGGAATTTAGAATTTAGAATTTAGAATGAAAAATTGAGAATTGGTTATATTTTGAAATGAGAGTAGGATTGAGAAATAAAAAACACTTTATTTACACATCCTACACAATAAAAATTACTTAATCAGCATTAAGAATTTTAGGAACTTTGAAAAAATCACCTTCCTGTTCAGGTGCGCTACTGAGAATAGCTTCTCGATCAGGATAAGGTTGTAAATTGTCTTCTCTGGTTATATTACTAACATCAATTGCTCTAGTGGTAGGAACTACATCAGCAACATCTAGTTCGCTCAATTGTTCCACATACTCCAAAATACTACTAAGTTGGGTGGAAAATTGCGCTTCTTCCTCTGGTGTCAATTCTAACCGAGCCAGATTAGCAACTTTATGGACTTGTTCACGATCAATCATTTTCAGGAAATAGGGAATAGGGAATAGGGAATAGGGAATAGGGAATAGGTGACAGTAAATACATAAATATGGATTACCAATTACCAATTACCAATTACCCATTACCAAATTAAAAGAATACGTCAATTTGCGATCGCCCGGTAGTTTTTAACCAGTTTTGTGCTTCAATATAATTATTAGGAGCTAGACGAATTGCCCGAATCCAATAATCAGCAGCTTGATCAAATAACGCCTCACCACCATCATTATCACCCGCTTCCTTAGCTTTTTCGCCTTGGAAGTGATAAATCACAGCGATATTATTTAAAGCCTGGGGTAAACGGGGGTTGATTTCAATAGCTTGATGATAAAACTCTAAAGCTTTATCATGATCACCATTACTGGCATAGATCAAACCCATATTATAAAGAATATAACTCTTATCATTTTGGTCTTCTTCCAAGGACAGAGCTTCCTCATAATATTCTAAAGCCTCAGCATATTCACCTTCAGCTTGCGCTGACATCCCATCACGGTAATATACAAACGCTTCCTTAGCTTTTTTGTTAGTTGGCAGCATTTTGAGGATAATATCTGCCATTACCGTAAAAGACTTATCAACAAAATTATCGTTTTTCTGTGTTCTTGGCATAATCGCCCCTATAGTAACTCAATTAGTAATCTAACTGATTTTCAGTTGACAGTTGACAGTTGACAGTTGACAGTTGACAGTTGACAGTTGACAGTTGACAGTTGACAGTTGACAGTTGACAGTTGACAGTTGACAGTTG